>JBQCEA010000354.1:0-5872 GCA_051960695.1 Mucilaginibacter sp.
AGAAACATCTCGTCAAAACGGCCTAAGAGGATGAGCGTAAAGCCCGGTTTACTGCACCATGCATGCAGATCGGTCTCGGTTTCCTTTTTCTCGTCATAGATCTCGACATAAGGTATCCGGTCACCCGCACGTACTTTTTCGCTTTTACTTAAATGCACGCTAAGTTTGCTATCCCGATAGGAAATACCAATTTGCGAGATCATCTTGAAACCAAAATCCCTTGTTTTTGAGTTCTGCCATACCCGTTTGATCACTTTGGGCAATACCCATCTTTTTAAAAGCCGCATAAACCAGTTGCGCGACATAACGACATTAAATATCCTGTCGGTCGTATTCAGCAGGTCCTTTGCCACAGGCATGCGTTCGTCGGCATAGCTATTCAGTATAGGCTCTTTTAAATTACCATTGATAACCCCGGCCAATTTCCACGCGAGATTATAAGCATCCTGTAAACCGGTGTTCATGCCTTGTGCACCAACCGGCGAATGGATATGTGCAGCATCGCCTACCAAAAAGCAATTCTGTTTCCGAAAACTTTCGGCCATACGATGATGCAGCTTATAAGTGGTAAACCAGATGTTTTCCAGTACCTCAACCGGGTAGCCCGTTATTGCATTCAGACGGGGTAAAATATCTTCGAGCGTAGTGTTTTCGTTATCCTCGAATTCAGCCGGAAGATTGCCAATAATGCGATACTCCGACTTTTCGGGCATGGGAAAAAATCCAGCAAGCCCGTTTTTGGCCAGGTATAGCTGAACATAATTCTCATCCAGGAATGGTGCATTGATCTTAACATCAGCCAGGTAAAAATGATGCGGATAGGTATCGCCCCTGAATGGGATATTCATTTGTTTGCGGACTGTGCTGTGTGCGCCATCGGCTCCCACCACCCAATCGCAATTGATGTGATATTCACCTTCGCTGTTTTTTAGTACAGCCTCAGCATAACCAGCTTGCTGCTTCAGGGTTATCAGCGACGTATTCCAATAGACCGGGCAGCAGTTTTGTGTAAGATAATCAAGCAGTAAGCGTTCATTCTTAAACTGCTGGTACATGAGCACATAAGGAAACAGTGTTTGCCCTTCGCCGATACCGGCAAGCGATATCGAAGTAACCTGTTTGCCATCTTCATTAAATATTAAACCTTTTGCCCTTTTGCCATTGGCCACCACTTTGTCAACTACGCCTAATTGGCGGTATATTTCCAGCGACCGTGCCTGCACACCTAACGCATTGGAATGACTGGTCGGACCCTGCTTATTGTCAAGGATCAGCGGCTGAATGCCATAACGTAAAAGCTGGGCAGCCATCATCAGCCCGGATGGCCCGGCGCCAACGATCAATACTTTAGTGTGCTGTTCGGTAATATGCATCTGTATCAGGAACGGAATAATAAGAAAATGGTTGGACGCTTATGAAGATCAGGTACTTTTTGCTTCCAGTCCGCAACTGTTTTGGTTTGTACAAATTCGTTAGTTGCGGTAAGATCACATGCTATGCAAAGCGTCGTTTTTGCCTGGCACGAGCGGAGTATTTCTTCCAGCAGCTGGTTATTGCGGAATGGTGTCTCAATAAAGATCTGCGTTTGGTTAAACCGTGTAGCCATTGATTCCAGGTCTTTGATCTTCCGGCTGCGTTCGCCTTTATCTATCGGTAAATAACCATGGAAAGTAAAGCTTTGCCCGCTAAAGCCAGATGCCATTACTGCAAGCAGTATGGAGCTTGGGCCAACTAAGGGCACCACCTTTATTCCCCTGCGGTGTGCCTCAGCCACGATCTCCGAGCCGGGGTCAGCAACTCCGGGACAACCGGCTTCGCTCATCAGACCAACATCATTACCCGAAACTAATCCTTTAAAAAAGTCGTTTATATTATTATCACGGTTGTGCTTGCCATAATCATGAATGATGAGATCGCTCTGCGGGATCTTTAAGCCTGCTTCCTTTAAAAACCTGCGGGCGGTTTTTTCGTTCTCAACAATATATTCTTTAATGTGGTTTATTGTATCTTGAAGGTATGGTGTAAATGATTTTGCCGCGGCATTTTCGGCGAGGGGTACAGGTACCAGGTATAGCGTTCCGTAAACCATGTTGCAAGTTGGCTTTTTTATTTGTAATTTATGCATGAGTTTGAATTAAGAAATAAATCATTAGCTTCACCCAACCCCTCTCCAGTGAGAGAGGAGCGATAATTAAAGTTCTCTCCTTTGTCCGAAGGACTCCTTCAGAGGAGAGGGTTTAGAACAGGCTCATTTTAGTTTAACATGAAATCGTTAGGCGCAAATTGGTTTATAGAAGGCTCGATAGATTTTGAGCACAAAAAGTATGTCCTGGTTGATTACCTGCAGGAAATAAATAGGCACTTTGATAGGAGCAGGCTTTACCCGAATCTAACCGACCTGATATTTCACTACAATAACCTGCTCGACTTTAAACGCAATAAAACCGTATTACAGCAGGCTTTTCCGCAGCGGCTCACACAGGCAGATATTGATGCGCTGAAGCTGACTTATCAGAAGATCGTGCAGGATGATAATACCATGCGGGAGATAGAAAGTATTATTTCATACGCATTGCATAAAATGGACCCTGCCATTCAAACCGGTAAAGAAATATATGATTTTGTGGAAAGCCGGTTAACTATTGACCCGATCGGAGTAGTGCCCCTTCTGCCCTATAACGGTTATTTTTCCCTGCGCAATGGCAACGACCGCACCAACTGGGTATATGAATACCAGATCACGATTTTTGAGAGTAAGGACGATAAATTCAGGGGAATAAACGTTCAGTTTGTTGACACCTATCAGCAAAGCATTACCATAACACCAGAATCCATCAAACTCGATCTGATCAGCAAACGGAAACACTTGCCAAACCCGGCGTTATATTACATGGCAAGTGATATCAATTTTCCGCTCGAGCAAACCCTGCTGCCGGTAGCAAAAAGGAGTTTGGTGAAATATATCTCCGATGCAGCTTAATTAGCTGAATCCTATTACACTGTATGACAGTCTTTTTCGCCGCTTAAAGACAAGATGATCAAGCTTCGGATTTAACGACGCATTGCCTGTTATAATAGTTACCGTGCGTACTTTCGAAAAAGATATATCCGCGGTTATGCGGTATCCATAACCATTGCCATTGGGGTCGAAGAATTCAACAATTTTTGCGGGTACTTTTTTAATGCCGTTAACGATCACATAGCTTTTCCCTGTATCAATGAGCACAGGGGAGGGGCGGTAGCTATCTTTTGAAGGATGTATTATTGCATTGACCCGGGCAGTGTCGACAGGCACACAAGTAAACAGACCATTATCATCCCGAACGACAATATCCATTTTAAACCTGTGCAGGTTCTTTGCAAAGACGGTAACTATACCTACAGGCAGTACGGGTACATAAGGTGGTCCGGCCAATAACGGAATGCCGAGGTTACTACTGGTTCTTACCTGGCCAATGGAGTTTCCTAACGAATCCCTGACCTGGGCAGTTATATGCAATACAGTGAAATAACCCTCTTTGTCTTTGGTGACCTGGTGTTCGGCAGAAGGCACGTAAAAATATTGCTTACTTACCACCGAGCAGCTTTGAAACAAAGCAATGCTGAGGATGAATGCCAAAATTTTTTTCAAATTGGTAATATCTAAATTCTTCAGATAGGCCAATTTAACCAAAATTATGATAGGTTACTTACTTTCCTTTTTGTAATCCTCGTTCAAACCTGCAAGCACTTCTTTGGTTACATCCAGGCTTTCATCGCCATACAACATAGCCGGGTTACTTTTTGAATATGTAAGTACGATCTTATAACCTTTGGCTTTGGTGTAAGTTTTAAGATAAGTGGCTATACGGTCGTATAATTTGGCATTTTCTTCTGCTTCCATATCCTGCAATTGCTTTGCAGTGCCCTGGGAAAGCGTTTGCAGGTCCTGTTGTTTTTTAGCCAGTTTCTTTTCAGTAGCGGCCTTCTGCATAGGAGTTAAAGAACTAGCGCTTCGCTGATAAGCAGCCACTTCTTTCTGAAAAGCGGTGCCTTTGGCAGATATCTCCGCTTGTGCCTTATTTGATAAATCCTGAAGTTTAGTTTTTATCGCTTTAAAGTATTCGTAATTGTTAAGCAGGGTATCCTGGTTTACATACACAACAGCCGGAGCATTGGTATTAGTTGCTGTTGTGGCTGGAGTAGTTGCAGGTACAGTCTGAGCCTTTGCAGCTATTGAAGCCAGGATGATAGAACAGGTTAAAAGCACATATCTCATATCTTTCACATTTTGGTCTAAGGTTGCGAAGATAGGGATTTTTTGATTAGAGATTAGTGATTAGAGATTGGAGGTTAGTTTAACAGAATAAAAAAAGGTGTCACACTGAACTGCGTCGAAGTGTGTGCGTTGGCTTGCACACCATGCTTCGAGTGCCTCTCCGTGGGAGTCCAATGGACAGCATGACACCTGATAATTAGTCTTTTATTTCAATTTTTCCAGCGCTGCTTTTACACGTGGTATCAGTTGCTCAATATCCTGTAAAGTGCTGGCGCCTACGGATGCCCTGAACCAATTTACATCTTCTTCTGTACCAAATGCAGAGAAAGGAACAAGGGCTACACCCGCTTCTTTGATAAGATAGAAATTGATATCCGTTGATGTTTTAAGCAGATCGCCGTCTGGTGTGGTTTTGCCGGCATAATCAACTTTAATGGTCAAGTATATGGCGCCCATTGGCTCTATAGAATCTACCTTGAAACCTTCAGCCTTTAATTGCTGAAAGCCCTGGTGCAAGGTGTTCAGGCTGCTCTGAATATTGGTTTTGAAATGGGCAAGGTATTCGTTTACTTCGGCGTCTTGTTTCAGGAAGTGCGCCATTGCCACCTGTTCAGCTTTAGGCGACCAGGCACCCATGTGGCCTACAATGGCTTTCATATTATTGATCACCCCGGCCGGGCCAAAACCCCATCCTACACGTACACCTGTAGAGGCGAAGCATTTGGATGCACCGTCAATGAATATTACGTAGTCTTTCAGTTCGGGACGTAAGCTAACCGGGTCATAGTGCTGGTGACTGCCGAAAGTAAGCTGTGAATAGATCTGATCGTATAAAAGATAAAGCGGTTTTTCACCTGCTTTGCGTGTTTTATTTTCAGCTATTACCAGGTCGCATATTTCTTCCAGGTCCTTTTTGGTGAACATGGTACCTGTCGGGTTAAGCGGTGAGCATAATGCCAGCAAAGTAGCGCCTTTAATATGCGGACGTATCTCGGCAGCAGTAGGCATAAAGTTATTCTCAGGCGTGGTCTGTATGATCACAGCTTCAGCGCCAGTTAGGTCACAATAGTGATTGTTATTCCATGATGGTGCAGGGAAAACCACTTTGTCGCCCGGGTCAACCACAGTAAGATAAGTTGAATAAATAAGCGGTCGCGACCCACCCGAGATCAGTATCTGGTTTGAAGCGTAATCCAAATTGTAACGGCTTTTCAGAAAGGCTGAAACACTTTCGCGCAGACCGAGCATACCATCAGCCGGCGGATAATTGGTTTGGTGATGGTCGTAAGCTTCAACAATGCCTTTTCTCAATGGTTCGGGAATAGGGTAAATGTTAGAATCAAAATCGCCAATAGTAAGGTTGGCAATGTTCTGACCTTGTCTTTTCAGTTCGTTGATCTCGCCTGCGATCTTTATAATTTCAGAGCCCCTTAAATTCTGGGCCAATACAGAAACGCTCATATTATCAGATGGATATTAAGATGCTGCAAAGGTGCGGATTTATTCGATAACTTAATAGTGAGTGGTAAAATGAACGGTTATTTTTACACTGGCTACAAAAAAAGCCACTCCGTTTTCACCGAGTGACTTTTCCCCTTATTAAATAATTCGTTA
>JBQCEA010000355.1:0-4289 GCA_051960695.1 Mucilaginibacter sp.
TTTACAGAAATATTTGCGGTATCGAGCCCCATAAGCAGGTATTTGAGGTTAATATCCTTTGATACCGTTAATTTAAGCTCGCTATTCACTGCCGGAATATAATTAGTGAAATAGAAAGGCGTGAGTAAATGCGGATCCTTATTATGCCATGATACCTGCATATTGCCTACAGCACCAGGTTCAACAGCCGGAAAATTGAACGTAGTTTCCTTTACATCATCATAAAATACAAAGCTCTCCTTGTCTGTGCTGGTTTTAAACTCACTTACTTTCAGCTTTTTATCGTCTGGCGTCCGGGTATATGCTTCATAAGCGATCAATTCCTGGAAATCGCTATGCGAAAAACCACATTCGCCCATATAAGCAGCGGCGCTGCTCGACAGGTATTCTATCTGCTGTGTTTCGTGGCTCTCCACATAAGGCTGCCCTTCCTTCAGGGTAATATTGTATTCTAAGGTTTTGTTCAGCATCACAGCTTTCTCATCCGGGAACTGTTTGCGGACAGTTTCCAGGTCCTGTGCATGCAACCCTCCCGAAAACAATAAAGCAGAAGCCAATACTGGAATAAATATTAGGGGATATTTATTTTTCATTTTTTACTGATATAAGTGTACCATAGTAGTATGACAATGTTTTCACCAGCTTGCCATTATCATCATAATATTTAGCCGGACCATTGTTGAGGCCGTTTTCATAAGCGATCTCTTTCTTTAATATTCCTTTGTCATTATACTCCCGGCAAATGCCGTCAGCATTATCGGCCTGATAGTGGTATTCAGATCTCAGCCTTCCATTTGGATAGTATACACGAGAAATACCCTGGGAAATACCGTAAGCTACGGTATCAACCGACCTTACTTGTCCGCTGGCGTAATAATAAACATTAGGCCCATTCTTTACGCCGTCACTGTAAACACATTCCCTGGAAACTTTACCATTCTGATAATAAGACTTCATCACACCGTTAATGCCCGGGATCGGAATATCGGCTACCTGCTTACCGTCATTACCAAGGTACGAATATGATCTGGGGTCACCGTTTTCAAAAAGCATTTGATAAGCCAAAGTGCCATCAATATCATATTCTTTAACAGCACCATCCAGCACGTCGTCTTTATATACAGATATCCGGTCTTTATTACCGTTATCAAAATAGGATACTCTTTCGCCATTCATCATATCATTGGCATATTCTATTGCCGACGATGGCTTACCGTTTTCCTGGTAATATTTCCATACCCCCGATTTGTTACCCAACTTGTAAGAGCCTTCGATACTTTTAATACCGCCGTAGTAATAACTTAGGTAGATGCTGTCTTTTGCTCCCTTTTTATAATAGGTAACTGTTTCAGGGCTGCCATCAAAATAATAAGTTTTGTATGGCCCGTTATAGTCGCCGTTAACATAATCAGCCTCAACCATTTTTTCACCTCCCGGATAGATCAGTGTGTATTTTCCAGTGCATTTCGGGAAGGTATCAACCAGAAGGACTTTACCGCCTTTATCATACTGGGTCATTTTTTCCAGCCATCCCCTATGGTATTTTTGTTCGGTTATTTTTTCGCCATTCGGCAGAAAATCCTCACGATAGCCATCAAAATCGCCATCCAGAAAATATGCTTTAGTGGTTAGGCGGCCCAGTTCGTCATAGTATTTCCACTCACCTTGGTTTTGCCCGTCTTTTACCCAACCTTCAACTTCTAAATGACCGTTAACATAATAGCTTGTATAGTAGCCATCATTTTTGCCATTGGTCATGTTTATTGCCGTCTTCTTGTTCCCGTTCAGGTAATAACTCACCGATGGTCCGTTAAACTCATCATTTTTATAATTATTGATCTCGTTGATCTTTCCTGAAGCATAGAATATTGTATCAACCCCGTCAAGGTTACCTTTCTGGTCATAGCTAAAATGTGCCTTTTTCGCGCCGTTCACATTATACGAAACCACACTGATCGAATTCCCTTTCACCTCAGACGAACTCAATGCATGTTCGGCCTTGTCAAAATATTTTGCCGAACGGACCACCCCATTACCATATACGTAGTTGGCTAATACATTACCATTGTTAAAATAGTAGTTAGCTTCCCCATCTATTTTACCCTTTTTCATATTACAACGATATGAGAGCTGGCCATTTTTGTCATATTCCTCATGCAGCCCCTCTTCATTATCATCTACATAATTGCGCTTCTCTTTTAGCTTGCCATTTTCATGGTAATATTTCCACTCGCCTTCGGCTTTATCTTTGGCGTATACACCTTCATAAGATGTGCCGCCTGTTTCATAATAGGCCTTGAACGGGCCCTCAGCTTTTCCATTAATATACTGCGCAATTTCTTTGATCTTACCACTTTTGAAATAAGTACGCTGCTCGCCCGAACGCTGGTCATTTGAAAAATGATCTATGGATTCCAGGTTTCCGTTGGAATAAAAATCCCTTTCTTCACCATCTTTTTTGCCGGCCTTATAATTAATAATTGATTTTAAAGTGCCCGCATAATAATAGGTTTTGCTAACGCCTTCGAGCTGGCCGTTAGCATAGTTCTCCGATGATGATACATTGCCATTCTCAAAGTAAAACGTCGCCAGCCCTTCGCGCTTCCCATCATGATAAGTTTCTTTTGCCTGTATTTGCCCGGTGAAATAATAAAACTCCCAATACCCCTCACGGTTACCTGCTGTGTTGTAATCGCCCTTGCTTTTACGGTTGCCCATGCCATAAGTACCTTCCCAATGCCCAACCAGTATTTTCCCTTTATTAGCAAGGGTACCTTTACCTAAAAGCGTGTTATCATCAAATACATAGGTTTCAGTTACCGAGTCGCGTTTTTCGTAATTCAGCTCGCGGGTTATTTCAATGCGGTTAAAATAATCTGCCGCCCCGGTCTTAAACTGTTCATGCTCCTTTTTATGCTTCTTATTATATTCCTGGATGCTCTTCACATCGGCGCTCATGAATATGTGATTGATAAACATCTCGAACTGGCCATTGGCATATACCTTTTTATAGAATGGCAGGTAATATTGTATCCAAAAATCCTGGTTGCTGTCTTTGTAATCAAGCTTCTCAAAAACAGCCTGTATCTGCCTGCTAATTGGATCGTCAAGCGATATAATAGGTTTGTAAGCCTGGTCCAACGCGATCTTAGACAGAACAATATCCTCCACAGCCTGATAATTATCATCCTGCGTAATAGTACGCTTGTTCTTAAAGTCAAGTACTTCATCCGTACTACGCGATATTTGATTGAGCAGGTTTATGCAATTTTTCCAATATTTCCCTTCCGGGTTTAATAACAGGTAACCTGCAAAGCTCAGGTAAGCTGGGATAATCTTACCCTGCTGCAACGCTGTTACACCTAATTGAAAATGGGCGCTGTACCGGTATGGATCGATTAGGAGCGCTTGTTTAAATAGCTGTTCTGCCTCGCTGTAACGCTTTAACGCGTTCATAACAATACCTTTGTTGTAATAATACACGGCATAAGCAGGGTATTTCGCTATTGCTGAATCGAAAACCTTTAAGGCTTTTTCATGCTCACCCATATCATTGAGCGTATTACCGTAGGTGTTATAAATATCGGGCTCATATTCCCTTTGCTCATTCAAAGCAAGCGCCTCCTGGCAATATTTTACTGTTTGGCTGTATTGGCTGTCGGCCTCACATGCTATAGCTTTACCATATAGCGACCAAACATAATTGGTATCGCTGCGGCTAATCTGATCGAACAATGCCAGGGCCTTTTTATACTCTGCAGAATCGTAGAGCTTCATGCCCTGGTGCATTAATTCACCTGAATTGATCAATCCTGATTTTTGAGCCGAAGTGGTTTTAGAAAAAGTGATAAACGTACATACCCATAAAAGGTACCAGAAATATTTCATGTGTTTAGGTTAAGTTGCTCCCGTGAAAATAAAAGTTTTTTACCAAAAAAGAAACTGTGTGAGATGTTATTCCGCCTCTGTGGCTTCTCTAAGCGCATGATTACGACGACCATTAACCAATGGTTACATCGCTTGCGAAGTTTAATAGAACCTTATTAATAATTAGTTTTCAGTAAGTTATTAAATATTAAATTGGGAATTATTAATAATATTATTTAACTTGTGATTACATCTATCAATAGTTTCATGGTCTAAACTTTTGGTATGATTTTTAACAAATCCCCTCAACAAATTCACAAGGAGCTGTCTATTGCCAGCCTGGCAAGTGATGCCATCCAGGATACGATTCCAGCTGATTTTCCTTTTTCTGCCGATGAGCTTAGATCTTTTGAAGAAGCAAT
>JBQCEA010000356.1:0-3124 GCA_051960695.1 Mucilaginibacter sp.
TGAGAAGCAAAAGGAAATCGAGGATAAAATGAAGAAAATAAGCCACAAGGCTACCCTTTTAGAGCGTATCGAGAATGCGATCAAAAAAAGGATGGGGCAAGAATGAGCTTGTCCGGAAATTTCTGTCAGGATAGCATCAGTGGACGGACAAACTGTAGAGACGCAATACTTTGCGTCTTAATAATAAATAATATAATAAGACGCAAAGTATCACGTCTCTACAAAATAACATTACCAGACGCGAAGTATCGCGTCTCTACAAAATAAATATGAAAAAGAAAGTAGTACTGGCATACAGCGGCGGATTGGATACATCATTTTGCTGCATCTATTTAACACGCGATCTTGGTCTCGAGGTGCATTCAGTTATTGTAAATACAGGCGGTTTCAGTGCCCATGAATTGTACCAGGTTGAACAACGGGCATACCGCATGGGCGTAACCTCTCACCATGTAGTTGATGAAACAGAGAACTTCTACAATACTTGCGTGCGATACCTCATCTATGGCAACGTATTAAAGAATAACACTTACCCCCTATCAGTAAGTGCCGAGCGTGTAAGTCAGGCTACAGCTATTGCTAACTACGCTAAAGAAATAGGCGCTGAATATGTAGCACAGGGCAGTACCGGTGCCGGTAACGACCAGGTGCGTTTTGATATGATCTTCAACATCCTGGTGCCTAATGTGCAGATATTAACCCCTATCCGTGATCTGAAACTGAGCCGTGAGGAGGAAATAGAATACCTGAAGAAACATGGCGTAGACATGAACTTTGAGAAAGCCAAGTACTCTATTAATAAAGGTATCTGGGGCACATCAGTTGGCGGTAAGGAAACCCTCACCTCAAACCTGGGCTTACCTGAAGAAGCATGGCCTACACAAGTTACCAGCTCAGAGCCAAGAAATATTGAGCTGACCTTTAAAAAAGGTGAACTGGTTGCCCTCGACGGTAAAAGATACGACCATCCAACAAAAGTGATACAGGAATTACAAGCCATTGCACAACCTTATGGCATAGGCAGGGACATACATGTTGGCGATACCATTATCGGCATTAAGGGCCGTGTTGGTTTTGAGGCAGCAGCGCCTATCATCATTATTAAAGCACATCATACGCTGGAAAAACACGTATTAACCAAGTGGCAACTTTCATGGAAAGACCAGCTTTCATCATTCTATGGCAACTGGTTGCATGAAGGGCAGTTCCACGACCCTATTATGCGCAACATAGAGGCATTTTTAACCGATACCCAGCAAAACGTAAGCGGAAAAGTATTTGTACAGCTTTATCCATACCGTTTCCAGGTGACAGGCATTGAATCAAGCCATGACCTGATGTCGAGTAAATTTGGCAGCTATGGTGAAATGAACAATGCGTGGACAGGTGAAGATGTAAAAGGCTTCTCTAAAATTTTTGGCAACCAGGTAATGATCTATCACAAGGTAAATAGTTCAAATAATGATTAATACAGTTTTCTCCAAAAGCGATTGTTTAAGTCATTATAAATGGGGCGACGATTGCTACGGATGGAATTTTATTGATACCGATGCCTTGTCTGTTAAGCAGGAACTGATGCCGCCTGATACCGCAGAACAACTGCATTATCATGAGAAGGCTATACAAGTGTTCTTTATACTGAAAGGTAAAGCGACATTTATGATAGATGGTGAGGAATGCGTTTTAAAACCGGAACAAGGTATTGAGATAAAACCCGGACAAAAACACTTCATCAGCAATAAGGAACAAAGCGACCTTGAATTTATTTTATACTCATATCCATCAACAAAAAATGACAGGATCAACCTCTAAAATACGTGCAGGAATAGTTGGCGGAGCAGGTTATACCGGCGGCGAAATGCTCCGAATTTTGCTTAACCACCCTAATGTTGACATCGTATTTGTGCATAGCAACAGCAATGCAGGGAACTATGTTTATGATGTACATGCCGACTTATTCGGCGATACCGACCTGAAATTTGCAGCTGAATTATCTAACGATATCAATGTACTTTTTTTATGTGTAGGTCATGGCGATGCGAAGAAATTTTTGGATAGCAACAACATTCCGGACGGAATAAAGATCATAGATCTGAGCCAGGATTTTAGATTGAAGCCGGAAAGACAAACTCAAGACTCAGAACCCAATACTCGCGACTTCGTATATGGACTGCCGGAATTAAACCGTGAGGAGATCAAAAAAGCAAAAAATATAGCTAATCCGGGCTGTTTTGCTACTTGTTTGCAATTAGGCTTATTACCATTAGCTGCTAAAAGCTTATTAAATGGCGAAGTGCATATTACCGGCACCACAGGTTCTACCGGTGCGGGACAAAGCCCATCGGCTACAACCCATTTTAGCTGGAGAAATGATAACCTTTCAATATACAAGGCCTTTGAGCATCAGCATTTGAAGGAGATCAATCAATCGTTATTGCAGCTTCAACCCAGCTTCGGACGGACAATTAACTTCATCCCCTACCGTGGTGATTTTACCCGCGGTATTATCGCATCGATCTATATCGACTGTGAGTTATCTGGTGATGAAGCATTTAAACTGTATGAGGACTATTATGCAGGTCACCCATTTACGCACGTAACCAAAAAGAATATCGATCTGAAACAGATTGTAAATACCAATAAATGCTTTATACAAGTAGCCAAACACGGCAATAAACTACTGATAACAAGTATTACCGATAACTTGCTGAAAGGCGCATCAGGACCGGCAGTACAGAACATGAATTTACTGTTTGGGCTGGATGAAACAGCAGCACTAAAATTAAAAGCGACGGGATTCTGAAGCGAAAGTTTAAAGGTTAAAGGCACTGTCCTTGCGGGAGGGCCTGTCATGCTGAGGCACTCGAAGCATGAGGGTAAGGCCATAGCACACACTTCGACGAGGCTCAGTGTGACACCCTTTTAAGTATAAAAAGAAAAAAACTTTGGCTGAAAGACCAAAGCTTTTAAATAAATAATGATAATTACGCAGAATTAAAAGCTTTAAGCTCAGAGAAAATGAAACCCTTTGATGTATATCCAATCAATCCCATCAACATTGTAAAAGGTGTTGGTAGTTTAGTTTATGACGATAAAGGCACCGAATACCTCGACCTTTATGGTG
>JBQCEA010000357.1:0-4037 GCA_051960695.1 Mucilaginibacter sp.
TTACCTATCTGCGCCGTAAGCGCATAACCATTTGCAGCAGTTGACGTATTATATGGATAACCAACCGGGCTTAATTGAGTATACGAAGGATATAAATAAGAATAAGGAGGTAAATTACCTGTTCTGCCCCAGCTACCTCTGATCTTTAAATCCTGAATCCAGTTAACGCCTTTCATAAAATCTTCATTCGACACTTTCCAGCCTGCAGAAAACGCAGGGAAGGTTCCCCAGCGGTTATGAATACCTACGCGAGAAGTTCCATCAGCACGTAATGTGGCTGTTAACAAATACTTGTCGTTGTAAGAATAGGTTGCCCTGCCGAAATAAGAATTGGTCGACCACTCGTAATTTGATGAACTTATGTTTTTACTAGCGGTAGCAGCGTTAAGTGTTGTTATGTCGCTTGAACCAAAACCTTTACCGTTTTGATCTGAAAGGAATATTTTTTCATCCAATGCCGAAGAACCGACAACGACATTCAATTTGTTTAACCCAAAGGTTTTATCGTAGGTTAAAGTATTATCCCACGACCAGCGGGTAGTTTCATTATAGTTTTGGTCTCCATAACCACCAGGCTCACCAATTCCAGTCAAGCTTGTATATGGATCAATAAAAAGTTGATAGTTAGAATTTTCATTTGTTAAATTTAACTGGCTGCGATATTTGATGCCAAATGGCAGTGTAATTTCAGCATATGCATCTCCCAGTAAATTATTGCCAATAGTGTTATTGGTATTATTGTAAATATCAGAAACAGGATTCTCGCCTGAATAAAGATTACTGGTACCATAAACGCCGGGATTAGGGGCATTAGCTGGCATGTAAACCGGTATATACTCCGGTGTTACCAAAGCTGCTAAAATTGTACCGCCATGCGCCGCGGAAGCATTTTGAGTTATGGTACGGGAATTAGTACGGTTATAATTAATATTACCACCAAAAGTCAACCAACTATTTGCTTTTTGACTAACGCTGAATTTGCCGGAATAACGATCGAAGTTAGAACCTTCAATAATACCGTCCTGTTTTAAATAGCCAAGCCCGAAATAATACGTTCCGGTTTCGGAGCCGCCGGATACGCCAACATTAGCAGATGTCTGCATTGCGTTATGGTAGATAATATTCTGCCAGTTATTATTAGTAGTACTTAAGTTGTAGTACGATGGGAGATTAGGTGGAGTGCCACCCCCAATTTCGGTTTGAAGTGCCAGCCATTGCTGGTTATTTAACACCGGTATCTTTTTGGATATTTGTTGCATACCCGTATAAAAACTGGCGTCAATTCTCGGTTTGCCTTTTGTCCCTTGTTTGGTTGTAATCATCACCACACCATTGGTAGAACCCGCCGCCCCGTAAATGCCGGCAGCTGATGCATCTTTCAAAATACTGATCGATTCGATGGAATTTGGATCGACGGTTCTGATGTCATTCGTCAATACCCCATCAACCACATACAATGGCTCGCCGCCGTTTGGCGAACCGACACCACGTATCCGGATAGATAAGTCTGCACCAGGCTGCCCCGAAGGAATACTTACCTGCACACCTGGAGCTTTACCTATTAAAGCCTCCTCCGGGCTAACAATTGGCCTGCTCGCCACATCCTTTACGCTTACTGTAGAAATAGCAGATGTTATATCACCTTTTTTCTGCGTACCATAACCTATCACAACAACTTCGCCGAGTTGTTTATTGGCAGGCACCAGTGATACATCAATAACCGATCGGTTATTGACAGGTTGTTCCTGGGTGTTAAACCCTACAAATGTAAACTGAAGGGTACCGTTTCCCGGTGCGCTGATGGAATATTTACCATTCGCATCGGTGGATACGGCGTTTGTAGTGCCTTTTACCGAAACCGTTACACCTGGCAATGTAACTCCCTGGTCGTCTTTGACAACGCCGGTAACTGTGGTTTGTGCAAAGGCAAATGCACACCAGGTTAACAGCATAACGACCATTAAAGTAAATCTTTTTTTCATGTTTTTTCCTAATAGTTTATAAACTTGCTACAATGCCCAAAAGCATTTGTTTTAAGTTGAGTAAACTTAAATTGATCAATGGCAAAACAGTGGACGAAATTCGCAATTTCTTTAAATCAACATATTGATATATACGAAGTTATAAAAAAAACTGATACACTTTAATACCAATGAAACAACTTAGTTAAATAGTTGACTATTAATTAAATTAACATAAAAAAATAAGCTGACAGGAGATTATGCCACAGGAAAAACGATGCTAAATGCAGTAGTTACTGTACATGCATATCGAAGAGTAATTTGTACCATCCCTCGGCGTTCACCTTAGCAGTTCTTCTCGCTGGGTGGCCTAACAATGCGGTTGCAGGAAGTAAAAAGATCATTAAAACGAATGCTTTTAAAAGCAGGCAAGTCATTCAAGTAAATGCTCCTGACAAAAATTTGATCTTTTCAACACCTTCCTCTGCTTTACCTGAACTAACAATAATAGCTGTTTTAGTAGAAATATGCTGTGACCGGCTGCCTATATTTCACACTTGACATTGCCTATCATTTTATTCACCAATGCAAGGCTTTGCTGCAATTCGTTGGCGCTGATATCTTTTGCTGCGATCTCATAAACTTCAGCCACCCACGGATTAAGGTGCTCTTTGAGGTCATTTCCTTCTTGAGTGAGATAGATCAGTTTGTTGCGCCGGTCATTTTCATCTTCTACCCTCTTTACCATCTTTCTTTTTACAAGATTATCCAGAAGATAGGTCATGCTCGATTTGTCACGTAGTGTCAGGTCAGCTATCTCCTGCTGGTTAATGCCGTCCTTTTTCCAAAGACAACCCATTACTTCCAGCATTTCAAAGGTCATATTGATGCCGCGTTCCTTTATCTTTACCTGAATATACTTGCGTAAATGGTTTTTCAATTCAGACATAGCCCTGCCAAGTTCGAGGGCCGTCGCAGCTTCCATATTATCTTTTGATCGTGTCATGACTATACAAATCTAAAAAAGCATGTCATTTTCTTAATGTGCATCTACCATAGCTACCTTAGACTGGCCTTTTTTGATAAAGATCAGCACTATAGGCACAAAAACCAGGAAGAGAACACCGATCCATAAAAACACATCCATATAGGATAACAGGGTCGCTTGGCGGGTCAATGAGCCATCAAGCATCGCATAGGCTGTTTGCCGGGCCGTAATGCTGTCTGTACCGGGCCGCCGCATCAAACCAGCCGCAAGTTGATTCACGCGTTGCTGCACATTCAAGTCGTTCACATTCAGATGAGTTGCAAGGTCATAACGGTGTACCTGTGTTTGGCGGGATACAAACGTGGAAATAATGGCAACACCAAATGAACCACCTAACTGACGCATCATACCTGAAAATGCCGCACCCTGACCAATCTCCTTGCCGCGTAGTGTAGAAAGAGACATGGTACTCACCGGTACAGATAAAAAGCCAAGCCCCATTCCGCGAACGATCAGCGGCCAGAAAAAGTTCCCGCTGCTGGTGTCTGTTGTAAGGATCGTGTAGCATAAATAACTGTAAATAAAAAAGATCGTCATACCCAGAGCAATCAGGTACTTTTGTGAGATGCCCCGCTGGATCAGCTGGGCCACTATAGGCATCATAAAGGCGACAAAAAGCGTACTGGGCAGCATCAGCAAGCCGGCTTGCAATGCAGTCCAACCCAATAGGGATTGCGTATAAATGGGGATGACAAAAGTAGATCCAAAAAGCCCAAAGCCCATAATAAAGGATAGCATTACTCCTATCCGTAAGTTACCGTTTTTTAACACTCTTAGCTCAACTACGGGATAAGCATATTCCATCTCGCGCCAGATAAAGAGCAAGATTGACAATACTGCCGCGACCGTTAAAACAATGATCACCTTACTACTGAACCAGTCGTCTTCCTGGCCTTTTTCCAGCACATACTGCAGCGAAGCTATACCAACCGTAAGCAGGCCGATCCCCAGCCAATCTACCTGGCTTGCCGGGCGTTTTTCTTCATATTTCGGGCTGCGTACATAATTGAGTGTCAGCAAGGCTGCAG
>JBQCEA010000358.1:0-4070 GCA_051960695.1 Mucilaginibacter sp.
CCAATCCGTCTACATAGAATTTCATAGAAGCTTCCATGTCTGATACCAGGAACAAGTTTGCGCAGAATTGGATGTTGGGTTCGGGGGCCATGGCGTTGCGTTTTGGAATATGAAGTTAATGAAAACATATCCCTCACCCAAAACGTTAAAACATTTGCAAATCCAAGACAAATGACGTATATTTGATGACAAATGTCGGAAAGGCTATGAAAACTGTAAAAGAATATAAGCTGCCGGATGAAGATTCACTTGAAATGGTGCATGTGCTCAGGGATGGTGTAGATCCGGGTTATTTCTATAATTTATCCAACAGGATCAACCTTTCGCTTGAGGATTGGTCGTCATTCCTGCATCTTTCAGAGCGTACCCTTCAGCGTTATAAAAAAGAGAAAAAGAACTTCGACACTATCTACTCTGAACGTATCGTGCAGATAGATCTGCTTTATAAAAAAGGCGCTGAAGTGTTCGGTAACCTCCATGATTTCCAAACCTGGATGGAAACCATGAACATACCTTTAGGCAAGGTTAAGCCCAAAGAACTGCTGGATACCACTTACGGCATCAACCTAATTGCTGATGAGCTGGGCCGTATTGAGCATGGTGTCTTCGCATGATCGTTTACCGGCTTTGTAAAAAGGCTTATGCCAATGACCTCACCGGCCGGGGCGCCGAAACTACAGGCGGCCGCTGGAACAGCAAGGGAACAGCCGTTGTATACACGTCGGCTTCGCGGGCATTATGTACGGTAGAGATAGTGGTGCATGTGCCGGCAGGTATTATTCCTAAAGACTTTTGTCTGGTGAGTATCTCGTTTCCGGATAATACGCGAATACTTACCCTCGACCCCAAAGACCTTCCAGATAACTGGACCAAGAACCCGCCGCCTGCTTCAACTCAAAAGATCGGCAATACGTTTATAGCTAACCACGAAGCCCTGATCTTAAAAGTACCTTCTTCTATAATTCCCGAGGAATGGAATTACCTCATCAATCCTGCACACAAGGATTTTAAAAAGGTAAAAATAACTGCTATTGAGCCATTTAGCCTTGACACAAGGCTGTTTAAGAAATGATCAGCACTCGGGCAAACTGATGGGGATATTGATCGCTAAACCACCGTCGGAAGTTTCCTTGTATTTCGAGTTCATGTCCAATGCCGTCTGCCACATGGTTTTCACCACTGCGTCAAGACTCACTTTGGCTTTATCGGGGTTGGTCTGCAATGCCAGCTGCGACGCCGTGATAGCCTTAATGGCGCCCATGGTATTACGTTCGATACAAGGCACCTGCACCAGTCCGCCAATTGGGTCGCATGTCATGCCGAGGTGATGTTCCATGGCTATCTCAGCGGCCATTAACACCTGTTTTTGCGAACCTCCCATACATTCGGTCAGCGCTGCTGCCGCCATAGCGGACGATACGCCTATTTCGGCCTGGCAACCACCCATCGCTGCGGATAAAGTAGCGCCCTTTTTAAATATGCTGCCAATTTCGGACGCTGTACATATAAATTGCGTAATCCTCTCGTCGGTAAAGCCGTCGCAGAAAACGATAAAATACTGTAATACCGCCGGAACCACACCCGCCGCGCCGTTTGTGGGCGCAGTTACTACACGCCCGAATGATGCGTTCTCCTCATTCACCGCCAGCGCAAAACAGCTCACCCAATCCAAAGTGTTTTTGAATGAGTTACCTGTTTGCCGGATGGCCATTACCCATTCGTCGTAATTTTGATAAGAGTTATCGCCTATCAGCTTACGGTTCAGGCTGGCTGCACGCCGGGCAACATCCAAACCGCCGGGCAAATACCCTGTGGTATGGCAGCCACGGTAAATACACTCTTTCATCACCCTGAAAATATTCAGAATCCCGGCGCGGGTTTCGTGTTCGCTGCGCCAGGCAAGCTCATTTTCCATCACTACTTCGGATATCTTGAGGCCTGTCATGATGCACCAATGCAGCAAGTCGCCCGCAGTATCTATCGGGAACGGCAGATCGACCTCACCCTTTGTTTGAGTTTGTTCGCCCTCCCTTACTACAAACCCACCGCCTATAGAATAATAAGTACCTGAAACGGCCTTCCCATTGTTTAAAAATGCCTGGAAAGTAACTGCATTAGGGTGATAGGGCAAACTTTCATTGAACAGGAACATGAGGTCTTCGTCTGCCGAAAATTCAATACGCTGCGTGCCGCCAAGATACAATTCATGGTTGGCAGAGATCGATTTTACCTTGCCGTCAATGGCGCTTACATCAAAGGTTACCGGGTCGTCACCGCTAAGACCTAACAATATCGCTATATCTGTACCATGCCCCTTGCCTGTTTTGGCCAGCGAACCGTAAAGCAATATTTTAATGCCTGTAACATCCTGCAATACCTGCTGCTCCTCCAGTTGCTGCACAAACTGCTGTGCCGCGCGCCACGGCCCAAGCGTGTGTGAACTGGAGGGGCCTATACCTATTTTAAATATGTCGAATACCGAAATTTGTTCCCGCTTCATCGGCGTAAATTTAGCATTAGTAACAGAATGTTATCCCCTCAATATTTTGTAATCCAAAAATTTCTTTTTAGCTTCAATTGATCTAAAACCCAATCATTTAATCAAAACCTCATTACAAATGGAAAATTACGATTCAGCTTATTCCTCAGGCGCAGCTATTGGAGCATTTATGGCAATTATGCTTGTACCCCTCATCATTGTTTCGGTGATCATGATCATTGCCCATTGGAAAATTTTTGAAAAAGCCGGCAAACCTGGCTGGGCGGCAATTGTGCCTATCTATAATTTGATAATACTTTTAGAAATTGTAGGTAAACCGGTATGGTGGATATTGCTGTTTTTGATACCATGTGTAAATTTCATATTCATAGTTTGGACCGTAAACCTCTTGAGCAAAAGCTTTGGGCAGAGCGAGGGTTTTACCGTCGGACTTTTACTTTTAGGTGTAGTTTTTTACCCGATACTGGCTTTTGGCAATTATAAGTATCTTGGCCCATCGGCTAAAGAGGCCGGGGGCATGAGGCCTTTTGATCCATCCGTAGGATATAAAGACCCGTTTAATACACCGCCGCCGCCGTCTACAGAACCTTAATGTGGATATATAGTTTACAAATACAAGCATCCTGCAGCCATTTGATGTTTATTAAGTGGCTGCAGGATCATATGCTTCCATGCCCTTTCAAATACCTGACCGGTATCGATTGTCCCGGATGTGGTTTTCAGCGTTCGGTTTTGGCCCTTGTGCAAGGCGACCTTCATCAAAGCTTTATATTTTATCCTGCGACTATCCCTCTCTTATTGTTTTTTGCTTATGGTATTGCCGATAGATTCATCGGCCTGGACAATAAAAAGGAAGTTTATAAGAAGACTTTCTTTATTATAGTCGGCTCAATTATACTGGTGAGCTACATCATTAAGATGTATCATCTGAGCCCAGGCTATCTACACACGGGTAGTTAAATGATTATAATCTTTTAATACAGTAGTGAGAAAAGCATACATGCCCATTTTTTCTGGTAATTGTACGCCAAGATGTTTTTTTATACGGATGCCCATATTGTCTACCAGCACCGTGTTACCCGTTTTATTAAAGTTTTTCATCACTTCGTTTATCAGGGCTATATCCTGATCGGTTAATAACGCCACTTGTTCAAACACCGGTTCATAGTCATCTTCAGTTTCTACATAATCCAGGTCATCCAAAGCCATTTTAGTTTTGGTTCTAACCAGGGTAGTACCTGCTACAATATCTCCTATACGTTGCTTTTGCTCTGTGAGGGCTACTGAAATGATCGCTCCGATGCCAAGTGTCAGCACAAAATCCACCGCCCTGAAAATATAACGTATAATATATTGACCTAACCTCGGACGGCCGCCATCAAGACTAACTACTTTGATCTTCATAATATACTTTCCTATGCTTTGCCCGTTAAAGAATATCTCGGCCACCAGGTCGTAGAAGGTATAAAAAGTCAGAAAGATCAATTGTGGAAGGGTATATCGCCACAAAAAAGGTTCTGAAGTAACGTTTCTGAATAACCACGAATACAATATTATAATAGCGATATAT
>JBQCEA010000359.1:0-13810 GCA_051960695.1 Mucilaginibacter sp.
GTTTCAAATAAGCATAGCGATTTAGAATTACATCTGTATGGGAGTCCATCCGCAGCCGACTTCAATACACTGGAAAGTGTGATATCAGACTTAGGTTTAAAAGATAAGGTTTTCATTAAAGGGAAAATAAGCAACGACAAGGTTCCGGCTGTTTTAGTAAATAGCTACGTTTTATTGTCGTCTCAACCAGCTACGATGCGGGCACAAGGCGGATTTCCAACCAAACTTGGAGAGTATATGGCAGTTGGAAGACCAACTTTATTAACTGATGTAGGCGAAATAAGCAAATATATTACAGACGGAGAAAATGCCTGGTTAGCCCGCCCTAATGATCCGGATCATTTTGCGGAAAAGCTTGAATACATTATTAATAATTATAATGAGGCAATGAAAGTAGCCGAAAATGGTAAAAAATATATATTGCAAAATTTCGATTATAAGATCCAGGTTACACGTCTTGTTGCTTTTTTCACTAATTTATTAGCGACTGATTAAAGATGTACCGTTCCGCAAATATTAAAAACGGTGGATGCAATTTCAGATAACATAATTATGAAAATATTATTTTTGCTGGGATGGGGAAAGCTAAGTAAAAGCAGATTTCTTTAGCCCCTTAATATCAATAAGCAAAAACATCAAAATTTTAAATTATAACAGTCAGATTCAGTGTCAAAGCATATTTTGTTTCTTAGCGGTTTTTTTCCTGATGAGATCAGATCGGAGATTATCAGGAATTCAAAATCCAGTATTCAGTTTGCCGCAGACGCTCTCCAACGCTCTATTCTAAAAGGGCTTGCCTATTATTATAACAATTTAAGGGTTGTAAATCTTCCTTTTGCAGCGCCGTTCCCAACACACAGTAAGTTAGCAACTATCAAAACTTTTCAAATTGCTCAAAGTAATTTTGATGGGATCAATGTGGGGTATTTTAACATTATCGGCTATAAGGATCATGATATATATTCAAAAGCCAGACAATACTTATCGGCCTGGGTGCAAAGCTCTGGCGGAGACAAGGTTGTAATCATCTATTCAGCTTATTTGCCTTTTTTAAATGCCGCTATCTCTGTTAAAAATGTACATAAAGAACTAAGGCTATGTCTTATTTTACCCGATTTGCCACAGTTTATGAATAGGTCGCGCAGTGTTATTGGTAACTTTATAATAGATCAGAATAAGAAAAAACTGGAGAAAACATTTAACGCGGTTGATTACTATGTGTTACTGACGGAGTATATGGCCCAGAAATTACCTGTTGAAGGTAAAAGGTGGACTGTTATGGAGGGCATTTTTAATCAGGAAGATACTACATCTTTTGATAAAGAAGATAAGCGTAATAAAAAGACTATTCTGTATACCGGCACACTGGCAAAAAGATATGGAATATTAACCCTGCTAAATGCATTTTCATTGATAAAAGATAAAGATTGTGAATTGGTTATTTGCGGGGAAGGAGATGCGGAAACAGAGGTTATCAAAGCGTCGGGCAGCGATAAAAGAATTTTATTTAAAGGTACTCTTGACCGGCCAATTGTTTTACAAATGCAAAGGAACGCATCACTTTTAATTAACCCCAGATCGCCGGAAGGAGAATTTACAAAGTTTTCCTTCCCTTCAAAAACAATGGAATATCTTGCGTCTGGAACTCCAACATTGTTATTTAAATTACCGGGTATTCCAAAAGAATACTATGATTATTGTTTTACGCCAGATTCATATTCTGCCGAAAGCCTGGCTCAAAAAATTGTCGAAGTATTAAACTTAAATTCTCTGGAACTGGCCGAAATTGGAAGTAAAGCCAGGGAATTCATTTTAAATAATAAGGGCCCAAAAACCCAATGTAAGAAAATATTTGACCTGATTGAAAGCAATTAATAAATATAGAAATGTTTAAGGATAAGATATTATTGATAACCGGTGGTACCGGTTCGTTTGGAAACGCTGTTTTGAATCGTTTTTTGCATTCTGATATAAAAGAGATCAGGATTTTTTCGCGTGATGAGAAAAAGCAGGACGATATGCGCAATCAGCTCAAAACGGAGAAAGTTAAATTTTACATCGGCGATGTAAGAGATTACAAAAGTATTGAAAGTGCTATGCATGGCGTGGATTATGTATTTCATGCAGCTGCATTAAAACAAGTGCCATCATGCGAGTTTTTTCCATTGGAAGCTACTAAAACAAACGTATTCGGCACGCAAAATACTATTGACGCAGCAATCGCAAATAAGGTGTCAAAAGTAATATGTCTCAGTACGGATAAAGCGGCCTATCCCATTAACGCAATGGGTATATCCAAGGCCTTAATGGAAAAAGTTGCCATAGCCACCTCTCGCAATATTGTAGGCGACACTACTATATGTCTTACCAGGTATGGAAATGTTATGGCATCAAGAGGCTCAGTAATACCTTTATTTATTAAACAAATAAAAGAAAATATACCCCTTACGATCACAGACCCGAACATGACCCGTTTCCTAATGTCATTAGAAGATGCTGTCGAGTTGGTTTTGTTCGCATTTTTAAATGGCAACCAGGGCGATCTGTTTGTAAATAAAGCGCCTGCAGGAACAATTGGGGACCTGGCGGTTGCATTAAAAGAGCTTTGCAATTCGCAGAATGATATAAAAATTATTGGCACCAGACATGGCGAAAAATTGTATGAAACATTGTGTACACGCGAAGAAATGCAGCGGGCTGTAGATATGGGTTCATTTTACCGTATTCCTGCTGATAATCGAAACCTTAATTACAATCAGTATTTTTCTGAAGGTCAGAAGGATCTGTCAGCAATTGAAGATTATCACTCACATAATACTCAGAGGTTAAATACAGAACAGATAAAGCAACTGTTGCTAAACCAACCATATGTTAGACGTGAAGTATTGGGCGATCTAACCGCCGCTAATTATCCAGGCTAATACATGGGAAACTGTTACGCTATGAAAAATGATCACTATATCTTATCCGCCTATTTTGTATTCTGCGGGGATTGTTATATATGCGCACAGTAGCTTATATAGGCCCCTTCTCCTTTCCTGATGGCGGAGCTGCCGCCAGGCGGATATTAGGCAACGCTAAATCTATAAAAGAGGCAGGTTATGAGGTAATAATTGGGTCGGGCCAATTACCTGACGGAAAGCCACACGAATTTGAGGGCTTTACGATATATTCCATAGGGGAAAGGACTGCCGAAAATTTGCCGTCTTTTTTAAAAAATATAAAGTACTTAACGATTGGCCGGAAGACTATACAATGGTTAGATAGTTTGGAAAAAAAGCCTTCGCACATAATATTATATAGCGGGTATTCACCTTACTTCATGAAACTGCTGCCCTGGTGTAAAAAGCATAATGTGCCGCTAATTTTTGATGCTGTTGAATGGTATGAAGCTTCAAGCAAATTAAGAGAGTGGCTGTCTCCGTATTACTGGAATATTAACATGGCTATGCGTTATTATAGTATTAAAGCCAAAAATATAATAGCTATCAGCGGATATTTACAGCGGTATTATCAATCAAAAAAATGTAATGTGATCACAATACCTCCCACGCTTGATACTGAATATATATCGCCCCGGTTTGATGTAATTAAAGGAAAGAAGCTAACACTGGCATATACGGGCAGCCCCGGTCATAAAGATCTTTTTAACAATTACCTTGAAGGCCTTATACGTCTGGACGAAAACGGCGAACGGCTGGTTTTGAAAGTTGCTGGTCTTACCGATGCAGATATTCTCAAATACCCTGCAATGGCAAAACGTCAAATCAAAAATGTACCCGGTTGTATAAGATCTTTAGGCAAAGTGTCACATCAGGAGGCAATAAATCTGGTTAAGGAAGCAGATTTTAGCGTACTGCTGAGAAAACCAACACGAGTGGCCACCGCGGGTTTTCCAACCAAATTTGTAGAAAGTTTTTCCGTTGGTACCCCTGTTATCGCCAATATTACAAGTGATTTAAGTAAATATCTGAAAGATAAGGAAACAGGCCTGATCTGTAACGATCATTCAGTTGAAAGTTTTATGGAGTGTATTGAAAGGGCATTAAAAATGGATAAACAAGAACTTTTGATGATGCGCAGATCAGCTCGTGCGGCAGCCGAGAATAACTTTGATTACCGTATATATACTAATAAGCTTAAAGAATACTTAAATTTAATTTAAATAGCCCTATGATCAAGATCGGGATAACTGGCCAGCACGGATTTATTGGTGGACATCTGTTCAATTTTATCGGATTGCAAAAAGACTTTGAAAGAATAAATTTTGAGCGAAATTTTTTCAATGATGATGAACAGCTTAAATCATTTGTTTCTAACTGCGAGGTTATTGTACATCTTGCTGCCCTGAACCGGCATAATGAGCCCAATGTAATTTATGATACCAATCTCTCCCTGGTAAAACGCCTGATTTGGGCTCTTGAAGAAACAGATAGTAAACCACATGTATTATTTTCTTCATCTTCACAGGAAGAGCGTGAAAATGTTTATGGTAAAAGTAAAAAAGAGGGCAGGGGGTTATTCGCCGAATGGGCAAAACGTTCAGGCGGTAAATTTACAGGTATGGTTATTCCAAATGTATTCGGGCCTTTTGGTAATCCATACTATAACTCATTTATTGCAACCTTTTGCCATCAATTAATTAATGGTCAGCAGCCTGTAATAGAAGTTGACGGCAGCATAAAGTTAATTTATGTGGGCGACCTGGTGCAGGTTATGATCAAAGAGATCAGAATGGGTGGAGGGGATAACAACCTGCAGGTTCCTCACAGCGATGAATATAAAGTAAGTGATATTTTAAATTTACTTCAAACTTATAAAAAATTATATGCTGATGGCGGCGTAATTCCTGACCTTCAGAATACCTTTCAGGTCAATTTGTTTAATACATTTAGGTCATACATGGATATTAAACACCATTTTCCTGTTAAATTTATTAGCCATGCTGATACCAGGGGTGCCTTCGTTGAGGTGATCCGTTTACATGTAGGTGGCCAGGTTTCCTTTTCAACAACTGTACCCGGAGTTACGCGTGGTAACCATTTTCACACACGAAAGATCGAACGATTTGCTGTTATAAAAGGTAAAGCACTTATACAGTTACGGCGAATAGGAACAGATGAAGTGCTGGATTATTATCTTTCAGGGGATGAACCTGCGTATGTAGATATGCCTGTGTGGTACACACATAACATAAAAAATATTGGAGAAGAGGAACTATATACAATATTTTGGATAAATGAATTTTATAATGAACAAGACCCCGATACGTACTTCGAGAATGTTCAATAAAATATAACCCTAATCCATTTATAATGGATAAGAAACTAAAGGTAATGACTGTTGTAGGAACGCGCCCTGAAATAATACGTTTATCAAGGGTGATCGCCGCTTTGGATGAGTCAGAAGCAATTGAACATGTTTTTGTACATACCGGACAGAATTACGATTATGAGCTCAATCAGATATTTTTTGAAGACCTTAACATACGCAAACCTGATCATTTTTTGGATGCCGCCGGTGCAACAGCAACAGAAACAATAGGGCATATTCTTATAAAGATCGATTCGTTACTTGCACAGGTAAAGCCTGATGCTTTTTTAGTACTCGGCGATACAAATAGCTGCCTTTGTGCTATACCTGCAAAAAAAAGGCATATACCTATTTTTCATATGGAAGCGGGTAACCGTTGTTTTGATCAGCGGGTGCCGGAAGAAACAAATCGCCGTATAGTTGATCATATTGCGGACATTAACTTAACTTACAGTGACATTGCCCGAGAATATCTTTTGCGGGAGGGCTTGCCTGCTGACAGGATCATTAAAACAGGCTCGCCTATGTTTGAAGTTTTGAACCATTATGCGCCATCAATTAAAAGGTCGGACGTTTTAAACAGGCTTGAACTGGACAAGCATAAATATTTTGTTGTTTCTTCACACCGGGAAGAGAACATAAGCAGTGAACGGAATTTTAACAGATTGATCGGGTCATTAAACCTTTTGGCATCAACTTACCATTACCCAATAATAGTAAGCACTCATCCTCGTACCAGGAAGATGATCGAATCTAAAGAGATAGATACTATGCCTGAGATCCGGTTTTTAAAACCCCTTGGCTTTAGTGATTACAATGCGCTGCAAATGAATGCTTTGGTCACACTTTCTGACAGCGGAACGATTTCAGAGGAGTCTTCAATTTTAAATTTTCCTGCCCTGAACATCAGAGAGGCACATGAGCGCCCCGAAGCAATGGAGGAAGCTGCTGTTATGATGGTTGGGCTGAATACCGAGCGTATTATGCAGGGCATTATTCAGTTAAGGTCTCAGCAAAGGGATGGAGAAAGAGATTTTAGGCTGGTAACAGATTATTCAATGCCTAATGTATCATCTAAAATTGTTCGTATTATTTTAAGCTATACCGATTATGTAAAGCGTGTTGTTTGGAATGAATGAAAATTTTAAACTTTTTTTCTTAATAAATGTCACATCATTAAAAAAAACATTATGGAAAAGTTATTTTATTCTACCCCGGTTAAATTTACATGGTTGATGGGCTTATTGTCTGTCTTTTTTGTAACTCAGTGTGTTGCACAGCAACCCGATAATTTTACTTATAAGCCTGTCCCATCCAGCTTTTTGCCTTCAGCATCAACTTTGGCGCCATACCATCGAAAAGCGGATGCGATCGCACAAAATGCCTATGATCTTACAAATGCATTACCTTCAGGTTATGTGACAGATGGCTCTGTTGATTATACAAGTTATCTTCAGCAAGGAATAAAGAGTCACCCCAATGTTGTTTTTCCTGATTTTCCAGTGATGATAAGCCCGCACGGGCTTATGCTGGCATCTAACAGCATTGTTATATTCAAGCCAAAATCCAAATTAATAATTCAGCCGTCTGCTTTGCCCAACTACAGTGGACTAACATTGTATAATGTGAATAATGTTGCGGTATATTTTCCTGTAATAGTAGGCGACCGCAAATCGCACACTGGTACTACCGGTGAGTGGGGGCAGGGAATAAATATTAGCGGGTCATCAAATATTCAAATCATTAATCCAAACGTATCTGAATGCTGGGGCGATGGAATATATATAGGCAAAACCAAGCAAATGGGTTCAAAAAACATAAGTATATATTATGCAGTATTAGACCATGACAGACGTAATGGCATATCAGTTATTAATGCTGACACATTAGAAATTATCCAACCGGTAATATCTAATATAAATGGAACATCGCCAATGGCTGGTATTGATATTGAACCAAATGATAATGAGGATATCGTTGACCATATAGTGATTGACAAAGCAAAAACCTTTAACACACGGCAGGGTATAAGTATCGAATTAATTGGCCTTGCCGGAGCTAAACGCAAAACTGTTAATATCGATATTAATGGTCATGTTGATAGCAAATCATACACAGCATTTGCAGTAGGATTGTTTCCAAAGGTTCATAATGTTAATGATATAGACGGTAATATTCGGATCAATGGCTCATCCTGGAAAGATAATTCCAAACCATTTTATTATGCAGGTGAGTTTCATGATTTTGGGCCAACCGTTGAGCTTAAGAATGTTAAGGTTACAAATAAGAACATAGAGCGTACCGATGTCCTAGATAAGGCCAGGAATGACATGGCGAATAGAGAACGATTATTAATACATTGATCTGATCATAAACCCAGAACACGGTTATAATCATATTTAATTTATGAATGGAACGGCTGATCTGTAAGAGACGATGAGAAAGAAAATAAGCAATATATTTCAAGTAACGGTATTTTATTAATTACAAAAGATGGTCGAAGCATCCCTATGGGTACTGTAAAAAAGGATAATACATTAGTCCGTATTACTACTGTCCCATTGTCTCTTGAAAAGCTACTGACAGGACAAATGCGTTTTATGAGCGAACATGGATTTAATGTATACATGATAAGCTCGCCGTCTGAAAACGCTGAACAACTGGAAAAGAAAGAGTTAAGCTCTTATCTGGTTGTACAAATGTCAAGGCAGATCACTCCGTTTAAAGATCTGGTCGCGCTGGTTAAATTGATATCGCTTCTCATCAGGATCAAACCTGATATTGTACATACACATACGCCTAAAGCTGGTTTTTTAGGAATGTTAGCATCCAGGTTAGCGGGAGTTCCTGTACGTTTGCATACAATAGCAGGTCTTCCGCTTCTTGAAGCTCGTGGTATAAAACGAAAGGTTTTAGAAGCGGTAGAAAAATTGACCTACCACTGTGCCAGCAAAGTTTATCCAAACTCACGCAACCTTGAACAGATCATTCTTGATGCTAAATTTTGCAAAAGATCAAAATTAAAAGTGATAGGCAATGGTAGCAGCAATGGTATTGATACTGCTTTTTTTAAATGTACGCCTCAGTTAATAAATGAGGCAGATGGATTACGAAAAAGACACAGTATTCCGGATGGCGCTTACATTTACATTTTTATTGGCCGGCTGGTGCGTGATAAAGGTATTGAGGAGTTAGTAGAGGCATTCTCATTTATCAATAGAGATTATAAAAATACATGGCTATTTTTGGTGGGGCCGGTTGAACATGACCTGGACCCACTATCTGACAGATGTTATAACCTAATTGAACATAATTCTCAAATTATTTCAGCCGGTTACCAAAACGATGTCAGGCCATATTTGGCATTAAGCGATGTGTTGGTTTTCCCTTCTTATCGGGAAGGTTTTCCAAATGTGCCGATGCAGGCCGGATGTTTTGAATTACCTTCAATTGTAACCAATATCAACGGATGTAATGAGATAATTGAGGATCAAAAAAATGGGCTGATCGTGCCGGTTAAGAATATAGATGCCCTTAAAAGAGCTATGGAGCAAATTTTAACAAATAAGGATCTTTATGCCAGGCTAAAAAGCAATGCACGAAAAATGATCTTAGAGAGATATGAACAAAAAGTTGTTTGGAATCTGATTCTTAATGAGTATCAGGATCAATTAAAATCTAAGCGTGTTATATCGTAATTTTTTTAAACGGATAATTGACCTCTTTTTCGGTGTAACTGGTTTTATATTACTATCGCCTATTATTCTGATCGTGATCATAATACTTTTTGTAATCAATAACAAAAAAGTATTTTTTTTACAAGCCAGGCCAGGTTTGAATGGCAAAATATTTAAGATCATTAAATTCAAAACCATGAATGACCGGGTTGATAAAGATGGTAATCTGTTACCCGACTCTGAACGGTTGACCGCTATTGGCCGGCTTATTCGTAAAACATCGCTGGATGAAGCGCCCCAATTACTAAATGTGATTAAAGGCGACATGAGTTTGGTAGGGCCCAGGCCATTATTAATTGAATATTTATCTTTGTACAATGCCAGTCAGCAACGACGGCATAATGTAAGGCCAGGAATAACGGGTTGGGCACAAGTTAACGGCCGAAATGCGATTACCTGGGATGAGAAATTTAAATATGATATATGGTATGTTGACCATCAAACATTTTTACTTGATGTAAAGATAATGTGGATGACCTTTGAAAAAATATTTAAGTCTGAAGGAATTAACCAGCAAGGACACGTAACAATGGAAAAATTCAAAGGCAATAAATAATATGATCTATTTATACGGAGCAGGCGGCCATGCCAAGGTTATTCTCGAAATATTGGAGGCTCAGCAAATATTGGATGTTGCTGTTATTGATGAAAATAAAAGTGGCATGTTGCTTGGTATCCCTATCGTAGCTAATTCGGTCCCATTGACTTTAACATCTGCGGATCTTTTAATATTAGCCATTGGAAATAATTTTTTTCGGAAAAGCGTGTCAGTAAAAATTGATGCTCAATTAAATTACATTACAGCAATACATCCTTCATCTAATATATCTCCGAGTGCTGTTATAGGTGAGGGTACAGTAGTTATGGCCGGTGTAAGCGTTAATGCTGATACAGTTGTTGGCCGCCATTGTATATTAAATACAAATTGTTCAGTAGATCATGATTGTAAATTGAATGATTTTGTGCACGTCTCACCAAATGCAGCTCTGGCGGGAAACGTGAAAATTGACGAAGGCGCACACGTAGGTATAGGCGCATGTGTAATACAGGGAATTAAAATTGGCAAATGGGCAACAATTGGTGCAGGCGCCGTAGTTATTGATGATGTGCCTGATCATGCCGTGGTTGTGGGTAATCCGGCAAAAATTATTAAATACACCTCGCCAGATAAATGAAAATATGAATAAAAAAATATGGCTTTCCAGCCCGCATATGGGCGGCCGGGAATTTGATTTTGTGAAGGAAGCTTTTGATACTAATTGGATAGCACCTTTAGGGCCCAATGTAGATGGCTTTGAGCAGGATCTCACAGCTTTTACAGGTGCCGGGTTTGCAACTGCACTCAGCTCTGGTACTGCAGCGTTACATCTTGCATTGATCATGATAGGTGTACAACCAGGCGACGAAGTAATTTGTCAGAGCTTCACTTTTTCAGCATCAGCTAATCCTATAGTATATCTTGGTGCGAAACCGGTGTTTGTTGACAGTGAGCCAGGCACCTGGAATATGTGCCCATTCACGCTCGAAGCAGCTATTAAAGACAGAATTGAAAAAGGGAAAAAGCCAAAGGCAATTATACCCGTGCATTTATATGGCATGCCTGCTGACATAAATGAAATTATGCAGGTAGCTGCAAAATATAGTATCCCGGTTATTGAAGATGCGGCGGAAGCATTAGGTTCTTCAGTAAATGGAAAAGCGGCCGGTACATTTGGAATAGTGGGAGTATTGTCTTTTAATGGCAACAAGATCATCACAACAAGCGGTGGTGGTGCCTTAATATCTGATAAAAAGGAATTAATTGAAACAGCCCGTTTTTTAGCGACTCAGGCCCGTGATGCGGCCCCTCATTATCAGCATTCGCAAATAGGGTATAATTATAGAATGAGCAACATATCAGCAGGAATAGGTCGGGGACAGATGCTTGTATTGGAAAAGCATATAAAGTTGCGCAGAAATATCTATAATAATTATGTTGCACAATTATCAGCATTGCCCGGGATCAGTTTTTTGTTGGAACCAGATGGTGTCATATCTAATCGCTGGCTAACTACCATTGTTATTGATCCGGTTAAAAGTGGCGGATTAACCCGAGAGAATATCAGGTTATTGCTTGAAAAAGATAACATTGAATCCAGGCCATTGTGGAAACCTATGCATTTACAGCCAGTATTCAAAGATTATCCTTATTATGATAATGGCGGCACTTCCGAAAGGTTGTTTAATGACGGGTTATGTCTTCCTTCCGGTTCAAATATGTTGCCTGAAGATCAGCAGCGAGTTATTGACATTATTAAAAAGGAATTTATGAAAACTCAATCTAATAGCACTCTTCGCGTTTAATATTGCAAGTATTTCAGCACTTACTAAACATTAAAGAGAAACTATTAACTTTAAGATTTAGGCTCCGTTTATTTTATTTTGGTTTAGTTAAAAAAATATTAACTTTACTCGCCCCATCTATTACTTTATGAAAAAATTTCTACTCTTTTCCAGAGTTGTTCCAAGATGGTTGATAATGCTTGTAGACCTTTTTATTGTAACCTGGTCTTTTTCAACCTCTTATTTCATCGTTCAGCGTTTCGAATTTATTAATATATTACGAGGTTATTTCTTTATCTACACAGGCCTATACTGTACCATTGCTGCACTGGTAATGTACATGATGCGTATACATACTGGCCTCATCAGGTATTCTAATACGCGTGATATGCTGAGGATATTTGGTTCGGCTTTTATATCAAGTGTACTATATCTGGTATTCATTAACATTTGGATAGTGCATTGGTTGCATGTTAACCTGGTGACTATTAACCTGGTGCTTCTGATCAATTTTTCGGTTTCAAGTACGTTGCTTATTTTACTGCGCGCCGCTACAAAAAGTACATATTTTTACCTGAATAACAGAACTAATCCGCTTGTTGCAAAAACCGTTGTGGTTATTTATGGATCTGATAATAATGCTGTTTTAGTTAAACAGGCGCTTGAGGCCAGTGCAAAAACTAACTTCTTTGTAGCTGGTTTTGTAGACGAGGATGTTAATACCATTGATAAGGAAATACAGCAAATAAGGGTGTACCATATCGATAAATTATCGAAACTAAAAGAAAAACATAAAGTAGATAAGCTTGTCATTATGAATCATCATCTTGATGAGCAGGTTAAAAAATCGGCACTTGAAAAATGCCTTAGCCTGGGTATTCAGGTACTTACTGTTCCGCCTTCAGATCAATGGATATACGGAAAACTAAACTTACAGCAGATACAGGATCTTAAGATTGAAGACCTGCTGCAACGTAAACCTATCCGCATAGATACTACTCGTATTTCTGAAGACCTGCAAGGAAAAAGAGTACTGATCACTGGCGCGGCTGGTTCTATCGGTTCAGAGATAGTGCAGCAAGTATTAAGCTATAAGCCGGCTATGGTAATTTTATGTGATCAGGCAGAATCACCGTTACACGAGATCAAACTGGAGGTGGAAGAAAAGTTCCCCCATGTAGCCACAAAGATTTTTATAGGTGATATCAGAAATTACAGGCGTATGCGCAAATTATTTGTTGATTGTTTGCCTGAAATAGTTTTCCATGCCGCAGCTTATAAACATGTACCAATGATGGAAGAAAATCCATCAGAAGCCGTATTGGTAAATGTGCTGGGTACAAAAAACATGGCCGATCTATCAGTTGAATTCGGTACCGGAAAATTTGTGATGGTATCTACCGATAAGGCTGTGAACCCTTCAAATATTATGGGTACGACCAAGCGCATTGCCGAAATTTATATTCAATCGCTCAAGAATAGTCCGTTAAATAACAAAGATGGAATATTAAAAACGCGGTTTGTTACAACCCGTTTTGGTAACGTGTTGGGATCGAATGGCTCTGTTATACCACGTTTCAGGGCGCAAATACAAAAAGGCGGCCCTATTACTGTTACGCATCCGGACATCACGCGCTACTTTATGACCATACCTGAAGCCGTGCATCTGGTATTGGAAGCAGGGGCTATGGGTACTGGTGGCGAAATATTCATTTTTGATATGGGCGAGCCGGTAAAGATCACAGATCTTGCTTTGAAAATGATCAAATTGGCCGGGTTGCAGCCTGAAAAAGATATTAAGATTGTATATACAGGTTTAAGGCCGGGTGAGAAGTTATATGAAGAGTTGCTGAATGTAGGTGAACATACAATGCCTACACATCACCCTAAAATAAAGATCGCCAAAGTAATTACTTATCCTTACCAGGATGTAGTAGGCAGCATTGAGGATCTTTTGGATATCAATGAATCAGAAGACGATGTTGCTCTGGTAAATAAAATGAAAGATATTGTACCAGAATTTATCAGTAAAAACTCTCATTTCGGATTCCTTGATAATATCAATGGTAGTGAGGATGAGATCGAAATTCTTGCAAACAGATAAACTCACAAAAGGTATAAAAGCGAAGGCCTGGTAATATTACCGGGCTTTCGCTTTTCTGTTGGTATTAATAATCCGTTTTGGACATGGATATTTGCCACAGCTTAAATGCAGGTTGGGCTTCGTTACGTAAAAGCTGGGTAATTTGCAGCCTGCGTTGCTCCAATGGCAGTTCAAGTTCCTGGTATATAAAATGGTCGTCAAACCCTATAGATGCTGCGTCTGATTTAGTGTTACCATAATAGACAACGTTTATATGGGACCAATATATGGCACCAAGGCACATAGGGCAAGGCTCAAAACTGGTATATATTATACAACCCTGTAAATTATAGCT
>JBQCEA010000360.1:0-3092 GCA_051960695.1 Mucilaginibacter sp.
TGTCATAATACTTTTTTGCCCTTGGATAATCAAACCTATTATTGAAGTAAATATCTGCCAGCCGCAGGTACGATATGCCTTTTTGGTTTTGATTCTTGCGGCTGAAATGGGTCGATAAATGATAGTTCTTTATCGCATTGTCATAGTCTTTATTTACCAGGTACTGATCGCCTATCTGGTAATATATCTGGTCGAGATAGTCCTTGTTATTCTCATTTTTGATCAGTCCCCGTAACCTGTCTATCCTGTTTTCTTTTACACCATTAGCGTTTTCCTCTATCCTGATGCGGTTCAGGCTGGCATTGAAGGCCATTTCGAACGATGCATTACTGTTCATTATACGCGTATAATTTGCAAAGGCGTCCTTCGGTTTGTTGTTCAGTTCCTGTAACTGGGCCATAATGAACATCCAGCGGAGGCGTTGTTTTTTATCCCGGCAATAATGAATAGCCTGCTGTGCCATTGTTTCGCCTTCGGTATAATTCTGTACATCTATATCGTACTGCAATTTGGTAGCGTAGGCATCTGCAATAATGGCCTTTTTCGTTTTTTTGTTTATATTCTGTATTGCCGAATCGGCAACCAGCTTTGCCTGCGGAAGCTGGTTAAGATATATTAAGGTACGTGCTTTCCATATTGTCGCTTCCTCGGTTAATTTGGTTTCTTTGGGAAACGATCGTATTACGTAACTAAAGAACTCCGCCGCCTGGAAATAGTCCCCTTCCAAATAATTGGCCTTACCCAGCACCAGGTAGGCATCGCCTAAATAATGGCTTTGTTCTTTAATGTTAATGATCTTGTTGGCTTTGACTTTGGCTTCTTCCAGGTCCTTATCGGGCCCGGCAGTTTTTGGAGTGGTATCCTGGTATACGCTTAGTATTTCATTATATGAGTCGACAAATGATAAGGCATAACTATCCTGTTTCTGCCGTAATATCTCGTTAGCATTAAAAAGGATGTTGTAATGAGCCGTGAGGTTTTGCAGGCCCCGGTTTACGGCGCTTTTCTTTTCGAGCGAACATCCTGTCACCAGCAGCACAAAAACATAAATATATACTCGTCTTATGACAGAAGTTTCAGAGATACACCTCAATGTAAAAACACGGTTTAAAAGCTTTGCTAATTTACTAATAACTTGGATTTCGTTAAAATTAGTTTATCAAGGTTGACAGCAACACATTAAAAAGCAGGACGAGCAAAAAATTAATAAATTTGCAGATGGCTAAAAACGAATCAGATAAAAATGAAGGCCCACAGCTGAATGCTTATGTAAAGTATACAGGTATGGGCTTCCAGATGATAGTCATCATCGGTTTATTTACTTATGCCGGTTATAAGATAGATGAGTCGGCGCACCACAGTGTAAAATGGGTCACGGCGATTTTGTCGCTTACCGGCGTTTTTATTTCTTTATACCTGGTAATTGTATCTTTGAAAAAATAACTCATTAATTAAATCCTTAACCATCCCAATGAAAGTAACCCCATCCATATTATTCTACCTCCTTTTTCTCATCTGCCTGACTATTCCGCCAATCACGCTGCAACATAACGGGTATGATGAGATGCTGGTTCCGCATTTCTGGCTGGTGTTCTTTTTTATCTCCGGATTAACATTCCTGGTAGTATGCTCCATTCTGTTAGTGCAAGCCCTCAATAAAGAGTTTTATGTGCAGGCTTTTTTGGCAGGCACCACTGTAAAAATATTGGCATGTTTATTCTTTATTGTGATCTTTTTGATGAAAAATAAGGTAAATAAGTACGTTTTTCTGGCCGATTTCTTTTATGTATATTTATTAAATATGGTCTTTGAAGTTTATATTCTGTTGCGTAACTTGCGGCACAAAAATTTAAGGTAGAAAACTTCATTATAGATGGCAAGCGGCTCGATTTTGAATTTAAAAATTTTTAGGATTTCTCTCATTTGCGCGTTTTTTTTACTCGCAGGCTCATTTGCAAAGTCAGCTTTCGCTCAGGAAACCACTAAAGATCCCAAGGAAAAGGCTAAAGAAGCAATAATGGAGCACATTGGTGATTCGCATTCATGGCCGGTTATTGGTAAAACAACGCTGCCACTTCCTGTAATATTGTATAGCGATAAAGGCCTTGAAGTATTTTCATCAAAGAAAATAGAGGAAGAAGGCTCAGTATATGCGGGTCAGAATTACAGTTATAAGCTGGAAGGCAACAAGGTAAAGGTTGTTGATGCTTCTGGTAAAATAGATGAAACTGCTTCTAAAAAAGTTTGGGATTTTTCTATCACCCGCAATGTTATCAGCTTGTTTATGTCGGCTGTTATACTGCTGCTGGTATTCCTGACGGTTTCATCAGCTTATACAAAACGTACTAACCAGGCGCCAAAAGGTTTGCAGTCGTTTTTAGAGCCATTGATCGTATTTATCCGCGATGATGTGGCCATCCCGAATGTAGGTTACAAGTATGCAAGGTTTATGCCGTTGCTGCTTACCATATTCTTCTTTATCCTGATCAATAACCTTATAGGTATAATCCCGTTTTTCCCGGGTGGCTATAACCTTACCGGTAATATTGCGGTAACAGGTACACTTGCTGTTATAATCTTATTTGTTGTTAATTTAAATGGCAACAAACATTACTGGAAACATATTTTTTCGCCTGATCCATGGTGGTTATTCCCCATCATGATCCCGGTTGAAATTGTTTCTATATTTTCTAAGCCTATAGCCTTAATGATCCGTTTGTTTGCGAATATGACAGCAGGGCACATCGTTGCGTTGAGCCTTATCTCGCTCATATTTATTTTTGGCACACTTTGGATCGCGCCTGTATCAGTAGCATTCGTAGTATTTATGGATTGTATTGAGGTGCTGATAGCATTTTTGCAGGCTTATATTTTTACGCTGCTCTCGGCTCTGTTTATAGGGATGGCTACTATGGAGCATCATTAATTTTGAATTAATTATCTATTAATATACACGTTTTAAATTAACAAACAATGACTGGAATGATTGGAACTTTGGCCGCTGTTACAACAATGTATGGTAACATTGCTGCACTCGGCGCAGGTTTAGCCGCTATTGGTGCCGGTATTGGTATCGGCCAGATCGGTGGTAA
>JBQCEA010000361.1:0-8939 GCA_051960695.1 Mucilaginibacter sp.
GCTGGATTAGCAGCTCTGGCCCTTATCAAATTCACGTCAGCTTCAGCTGCTGCCAATGCACCAGTTTCAACTTCAGCTTCAGCACGCCACAAGATAATGTCGGCAAAGCGAATGATATTGTAGTTTATAGCTACACCCTGGCTTGCAGCCCAACCCTGACCGTTATCAGTAGTAGCAGCCTGGTCTGCATGGTAAAATACGTTCTTTTTAGGAGTGTATGGAACCACGTCACCACGAGTCCATGGCTCACCACCGCAAATACCCCAATCCAAATAAGGGATACCTCTACGACCTACGGTCCAGTCAAGACGTGAATCTACAGCCTGGTTTGTAGGTGTAAATGAAGCAGTAGCCGCAACACCATGGTCATTTGGCAAGTTAACATTATCATAAGTTGGCCAGCCATTGGTAGGATCAACCTGGAACATTGGCAACCCGTTAGCATCGACTTTAAATGCGTTAGCCAAATTATATGAAGGCACATAGAAACCGCAGCAGTTGGTATAAGTACCACCACCAGGGAAGTTCAATACATCACCTTCATCATCGTTTTGACCGCCGGAACCATCACCTACAGTCATCTGAGCTGCAAATACAGACTCAGGCCCATTTTTAGTTGATGCTTTAAAGTTATCATTATATGACACTAACTGATAGCTTGCGCCGCTGGCAGTTTTACCATTGGTTATCAGATCAGTTAACAATGGAAGCGCCTTAGCATAAGAGTGCTTGCCACCTGTAAGGTTATCATACATGTAGCATTTTGCCAGAAACGCTTCAGCTGCATAGTAGTTGGCGCGGCCTGCCTGTGGTTGTGTTTTAGGCAAGATAGTCATTGCAAATGCAAAATCTGCTTCGATCTTATCCCAGATCGGGCCGGGGTTGCCCACGTTATAGTTACCTGCTGCGTATGTTATTGTTTCATCAACATAAGGCACTTTCTGAAAATTCTTGGCCAATTCAAAGTGATAAACACCACGCAGGAAACGGGCTTCAGCTATAGACTCCTGGCCTACTGCACCATCTTCTGACCCGTCTTTAACCAAGGGTATTTCACGGATAACATCGTTTGCACGCTGTATACCTGCATAACTGGTTGACCATTTTGTTTCAACATAACCATTGTTAGGGTTAATACTGATGTGCTGCTCAATAGCAGGCGCATCAGGGGTTTGGTCTTGAGTTGTTGATCCCTTATAGGCGTCATCAGCACCAATACCTCCAAAACTCCAGTTACTGATCCCTACGAATGCGGTACCTGATTCTCCCTGGTAATAACCGTCCAGCAATGAATAAGCACCTATTAGCAACCCGTCTACACCTGCCTTATTGGCGAGCGATGGGCCCAGAATATAACCGGCCGGCTGCTTGTCCAATACTTTCTTACAAGAGTAGGACACCGTAAGAAAGGCGATGGAACTTAATGCGATTAATTTATAATTTAATTTTTTCATAACACTAATTATCTTTTATGTATTAAAATGTCATATTAACACCAACCAAATATGTTTTCTGGTTATTAGGATAAGCACCCCAATCTACACCTGAAGAAGAACTTTGCTGAGGTGTGGCACCACCCTGGTTAAGGTTGTTAACCGATGGAACAAGTTCCGGATCTAAACCGGTGTACTTAGTAATAGTAAACAGGTTAGTAGCCTGAACATATACGTGTAATTTAGTAACACCAACTGATTTCAATATTCCCGGATCAAAATTGTAACCAATTTGAGCTACACGGCATTTCAGGAATGAACCATTTTCAACATAAGCGCTGCTTGGAATAGAGCTACCCATTGTCTGGCTAAAGTTTAATGCTGGCAGAGTTGCACCAGGGTTAGTTACAACACCGTTGCTAACGATTGCCGATTTATTCAGCAAGTCAATGTCTTTACCACCAGGGAAGCTCCAGTAATTATCAGTCCAGTATTTTACATAGTTAAAATCTTTGTTGCCTTGTGAACCATAAAGCACCATAGTAAAGTCGAATCCTTTATAGCTGGCATTAAGATTTACACCATAAACAAAGTTAGGATTAGGGTTACCAATAAAGGTACGGTCATTAGCGTCGATCTTACCATCACCGTTAACATCCTGGTAAATATATGAACCAGGAGCAGCACCTGAGTAACCTGGCAGGCTGGATACCTGCTGAGCATTTTGGTAGATACCGGTAACTTTATATCCGTAGAATTCGCCTATTGGCATTCCCTGTGCTTCACGCACGAAAGCACCTATACGGGAACCGCCGAACAAGTCTTGATATCCGGGATCAGCATATTTAACAACTTTATTTTTATACGCCGAAATATTGGCGCCAATGCTAAAGCGGAAATCTTTACCAATTGCATCGTGATAAGTTGCATTAAAGTCCCAGCCGGTATTTTGCACGTCACCAATATTGACAGTTGGAGCACTAGCACCACCAGTAGTTGATGGTAAGGATACAGGGAACAATAAACCGCTAGTTGATTTTTTATACCACTCTAAGCTGAAATCCAGGTGGTTGAATAATGATGCATCGATACCGAAGTTCAGGATCTTATCAGTTTCCCAGGTAGTCAATTTATTACCAATGCCTTCCAATGCATAACCAGTCGCTACTGAGTTTAAGCCACCTCCGAGACCATAATCGGTGCTGCCAAATCCTGATGAATATATATCGTAAGCATTTACACCCCTGATATTACCATCGTAACCAGTAGAACCATAGCTACCACGCAATTTTAAATCCTGTATCCAGTTAACACTCTTCAGGAAATCTTCCTGAGAAATACGCCATCCTAACGATATAGACGGGAAAGTAGCCCATTGACGGCCAGGGAAAAAGCTTGAGAAACCATCACGACGGATAGTTGCACCTAATAAATATCTATCGGCATAGCTATAATCCAAACGTCCGAAATATGACTCAGTACCTGTAGGCTGATACAAATAAGTATTACTACTTAAATTTATCGACTGAGGATTGGTGGTTGCTGCAACCGTCAGGTAATTAGGATCGAGGCTAAGGAAATTGGTTGCGTTAACGCCTAACTGCTGACCGCCTGATTGTTTAATTTCATAAGCTGCAAATACACTAAGATTGTGTTTACCAAATGTTTGCTTGTAATTGATACTATTGGTAAAGTTATAGGTATAAGAATATTGCGCAACCTCTGTGTATTGGTTAGGGCTTGTGTGCGACTCATAATCCTCATAAGGGTTATAACCAGTAAAGTAATAAAAGGTATTATTAGTATTGCCACCGAAAGCACTTCTGATTGTAAAGTTCTTTAAGATATCAGCTTCAGCAAATACAGTACCTTGCATATTCCATGACTTGTTATTATCATTAGCACTTCTCATAGCAATAGCCAGCGGGTTACTGCCATTACCTAAAGGCTCACCTGATGGGCCATCGAAACCGCCACCAAAGTTACCTGCTATATCATAAGCCGGGATAAGTGGCATTTCACGGTAAGTATAAGAAATACTGCCACCTTCCTGTTGCTGGTTATATGAGCTGCCGCCATTGTTTTCGCGATAGAACACATATCCGCTTTCACCAAAACGAAGGTGATTGTTAAGTAAGCTATAGGTGTTATTAACACGTGCCTGGTAGCGTTTTTCGAAAGTTTCGATCAAAGTACCTTGCTGATTAAGGTATTGTAATGAATATAAGTAAGTATTTTTATCATTACCACCGCTTGCAGTCAAAGTATGGCTTTGCTCAGGTGCATGTTTAAAAATATCATGGAACCAGTCAGTACCTTGCTGATCAAATTTCTGTACCAGAAAATCGTTCCCTGGATTTGTAGGATCGAAGAAATAGTATTTAGCAATCGAAGGGTCGCTTGTTACCCCAGCTGCACCGAAAGCCGGAGCCGCTGCCGGAGCTGCACCACCGTGATAACCATAAACAGGCAATGTCCAGGTTCCGGTGTTATTTGGATCGTATAAAGATGCCTGGGCATTATCACCAGCTTGTTTAGAAATCTCCATCTGCTGTTCAGGAGTAGCTAAATGCCATACATTGCCCTGTAAAGGAACCTGATCGCCATAGTATGCATCGTAGCTTAACTGGGTTTTACCGGCTTTACCTTTTTTGGTAGTAATTACGATTACACCATTACCACCTGCAACACCATAAATAGCGGCAGAACCAGCGTCTTTCAATACGCTGATGCTTTCAATGTCATTAGGGTTAACTTGCGACATGTTGTCGGTTTGTACACCATCGATAACATATAAAGGAGTAGTGTTACCAAAGTTCGTGATACCGCGAATCATCACAGTACTAGCTGAACCTGGCGCACCCTGATTAATAACGGTAACACCAGATGCCTGACCTTGCAGTAACTGCTCAGATGTAGTAACCGGCAGCTTTTTAGCGTCGGTCATGTCAACCGTAGCCACCGCACCTGTAATATCCTTTTTGCGCTGGGCGGTATAACCTGTTACCACAACTTCATTTAATGAGTTGGCTGTAACGTCCAACACAATTGTCCCTAATGACGGCCCGGTCACGGTAACCGACTTGGACTGGTAGCCAACGTAGGTTATTGTTAATACGTCATTGGTATTTGCACTAATTACAAAATTTCCGTTGACATCGGTAACAACACCTAAGTTTGTACCCTTAATTTTCACGGTAGCTCCAATTACCGGCTGCTTATCATCGCTTCCGATGACTTTACCAGTAACTCTTGTTTGAGCAGTAACTACCAGTGAGGAGAGGATGCACAACATTAATATGCACATCGTCCTTCCTTTTAGAAGTAAACTTTTAAACATGAGATTGAGATTTAGTTGATTAATTTATTGATTTAGTTGATAATTGAATTCTGTGTAATTGTAGACTGCAAAGCCTACTGGCTCGGATCGAAAAGTCCTATCCGATATCCCTTAAAACCATAGGGAGTACTTGAGCGATAGCAAAAAAGGAAAAGTTGTAAAGGTTTTATCATTTAAAAAATATTAAACAATCACTGTCCTTTTTACTTAAACACGCACAACTTTTCAGTTGATCGCGTATAATTAAATACGTTATAATAATATCAGGTTATAGTTATTTCCCCACATTGCGGGAAAACATAATTGGTACTGCATCTAATTTAAATAGAGTGTACTGTATACACAAGTATTTTTTACAGAATTATGAATTAATTATTTTTACGAACACCAAACTTGTATTATTTCAACACAATTGGTAATTAAATACAAATAATTCAATAATTAACAATTATCAATATAAAATTCATAATGCTAAACCTTGTTATTATTAAAATTCAAAATGCTCTTAAGCTCAATTTAGCATGATAATCGGTAAATGACAAGTATACTTTTGAATATTTTTTATAAAGTTTTACCTTCTGGCGATGGTAAACAAAACAGATCAAATGTTAAAATATCATCATAACCATATCCATTATAAGCACGTGGAATATATGTACTACCTTATTGCGTATTAAAATTGTCAATCGTACAATTTTTATACTTAATTTCATTAAAAGTGGCTGTTTTAATATCGGATTTGCTCAAATAACGAGGGGCACAATTAGTTTTCAATTGCGCCTCTCGTTAAAAAGTTTGATTTTTAGATAATTTATCAGGACAAAATAATATCAATCATCTGATCACTTAACCCACTGTACAGATGCTGAATGAGTATCACTGGAATTAGTGCCAATCCTTACAATAAACTCCCCAGGTTCCCAATCATAAACCAACTTGGTGTTATAAAATTTCAGGTCGTTTGTTGTAATATTAAATGTTACTTCTTTTTGCTCCCCGGGCTGCAGACTTATCTTTTTGTAGCCCTTTAGTTCTTCAACTGATCGGCTGATGCTTGCCACCGGATCACTTATATACAATTGAACTACTTCTTCACCCGCATATTTGCCGGCATTGGTTACTGTAACGGTTGCCGTAAGGGTTTCATTACCTTTCAGGTTTGTCTTGCTTAGTTTAACATCACCATAATTAAAGGTTGTATAGCTTAAGCCATAACCAAACGGATAAAGCGGATCATTTGAAATATCAATATAATCAGATTTAAACTTGGCTGCTTCCTTTCCATTAAATGGCCTGCCTGTGTTTTTATGTGCATAATATATAGGTATCTGGCCTACACTGCGTGGAAATGTTGCCGTTATTTTGCCTGATGGATCATAGTTTCCGAACAATACATCTGCCACAGCATTACCGGCTTCTGTTCCAGGAGCCCAAACATCCAATATGGCATCCATATTTTTGTCTTCCCATGGAAGTGTTAGTGGCCGGCCATTGAACAATACCATTACTATTGGCTTGCCTGTTTTGGCAAGCGCCTTTAACAGATCGCGCTGCGTTTCAGGAATGCTGATATCCGAACGGCTTGAAGATTCGCCGGACATGTTAGCCGATTCACCGACCACAGCTACTACCACATCAGCTTTCTTCGCTGTTTCAACTGCTTCATCTATCATTTCCTGTGGCGAACGTTTATCCTTTATTTGTTTCATCCCGAAGAACCATGCCCTTGCATTCAGCATGGAGTCATCAGTAATGTTTGAACCCCGTGCATAAAGCACATTCAAATTTGGGCCCGCAACATTTTTAATACCATCAATGACGCTTACTGATTTGTTTGGATCGCCTGCAATAACCCAGGTACCCAGCATTTCAGAATGATTATCAGCCAATGGGCCGATCAGTGCGATAGTTCCAGATTTTTTAAGCGGAAGGATCTGTCCTTTATTCTTTAATAATACAAATGAATGCTCAGCAATTTCCCTTGCCGCTTTTCGGTTGGCTTCTGTAAGTTCTGATTTGGACTCAACAGTAGAGTTTATCGATTTATAAGGATTAGCAAATAAACCCAATTTGTATTTTGCTTCCAGTACACGGCGACATGCCTGGTCAATTTCGGCTTGTGTTACTTTACCTTCCTGCAGGGATTTCTTTAATGTGGTCAAAAATCCTTCGCCAACCATATCCATATCCAGGCCGGCTTTCAATGCCAATGCCGATACTTCTTGCAGATCGCCCAAACCATGATTACTCAATTCATTCACCGCAGTATAGTCGGAAACTACAAAGCCTTTAAATCCCCATTGTTTACGCAGCAGATCAGTAAGCAGCCAACGGTTGGCTGTTGCCGGAACACCATTAATAGTATTGAACGAGCTCATGAAACTACCGGCACCGGCATCCAGCGCTGCTTTATATGGCGGCAGATAATCCTGATACATTTTGATCAGGCTCATGTCAACGGTATTGTATTCCCGGCCTGCTTCTGCGCCTCCGTATAAAGCAAAGTGTTTTACACAGGCCATTACGGCGTCGCTTTTGGTCATGTCGCCTTCCTGGTAACCTTTCACCATAGCTTTTGCTACTTGTGAACCATACCATGGGTCTTCTCCCGAGCCTTCTGAGACGCGTCCCCAACGCGGATCGCGTGCAATGTCTACCATTGGAGAAAATACCCAATTGATCCCTTCGCCGGTAGCTTCAGTTGCTGCTATACGTGCCGACTGCTCTATCAATCCCATATCCCATGTTGCCGACATACCGAGCGGAATAGGGAAAATAGTACGATGCCCATGTATTACGTCCAGACCGAAGATTAACGGAATATGCAAGCGGGTATCTTTTACAGCAATATCCTGCGCTTTTTGGATGTAGTCTGTTCCATAAACACCAAATATGCCGCCAATGTCACCTTTCTTGAGCTTTTCTTCTACACCTTTGTTTACTATAGAGCCTGTAAGTGCCCGGCCGCTGGTTACCAGGTTAAGCTGACCTATCTTTTCATCAACGGTCATTTTGCTCATCAGGTTGCTTACAAAGGCATCCATTTTGGCATCGCTGCTTTTTGTTTGAGCAACGGCAACAGCCGAACGCGTTGCAAGAGCAGCGATCAAAAATATCTTCAGCATACGGCGGCTAGTAAAACAACGATTCATAATGTTAGGTTGATTATAAAAGATCCCAAATAATAAATACACTTACCTGGAAATAATAAATGCTATTTCTGATATGTTTATAAAGTTCTAAGTTTAAAAATTGGTTTTACACCTGGTTTATAACCGGCTTGGTGTATTTTAAACACAATAGTATTTATTATTATTGGTATAATCAAAGTATTTTTGTAGAATAGCATTAAATGTTTACTAAACACGAACTTATAGACTTTTGTAAAACTGCCCGGGAGAGTTATCTCGATCATATTTCTATCGATTGCGTGGTATTTGGTTTTCACGAAGGACAATTAAAAGTATTGGCTTTAAAAGTAAAAAACGAACCATCATGGTACTTGCCTGGCGGGTTTGTTCTTAAGGATGAGCCTATTGAGATGGCCGCGAACCGTATATTAAAGGAGCGAACAGGGCTGGATGAGATATTTTTACAGCAGTTTCATGTTTTTGGCGATCCGGAACGCTCAAGGCCGCACCACGAGCTATATAAAGATATGCTTCAGCCTGAAGAGAACTGGTTTTCGATGCGTTTCCTCAGTATTGGTTTTTACGCATTGGTTGATTTTGCCAATGTTACCCCTACGCCCGATCAGCATTCGGAAAGCTGCACCTGGTATGACCTGTCCGATCTCCCCTCTTTTGAACTGGATCATGCCATAATATTAAAAACGGCCCTGGACACTTTACGTCTGCAGCTCAATTATCAGCCTATTGGCTACAACCTGATGCCAAAGGAGTTCACGATGCCTGAACTGCAAAAGCTGTATGAAACTATATTGGACAAAAAACTCGATAGACGTAATTTTCAGCGCCGCATTTTAGGCTTCGGCATATTGAACAGGCTGGATAAACCGAGAAAAGGCGGGGCACACAAAGCACCCTACCTTTATTCGTTTGATATTGAAAATTACCAGAATGCCCTGAAAGAAGGCTTAAAAGGCGGATGGTAATGTTTGATGCCGGATTTCTGATTTAGCACCTCGATTGATAAAATCTAACTAT
>JBQCEA010000362.1:0-2890 GCA_051960695.1 Mucilaginibacter sp.
ATCAATGGTTTATCTTATGAAGTGCTAACCAAAGCTTTAGCACAGGCAAAAGATGGCCGTTTGCATATCTTAAACGAGATCAAAAAGACGCTGACTGCACCACGTGAAGACTACAAGCCACATGCACCACGCATCGTTACCTTGAAGATAGATAAAGAATTCATCGGTGCGGTTATCGGCCCGGGTGGTAAGATTATCCAGGAAATGCAGCGCGAAACCGGTGCTACTATCTCTATCGAAGAAAAAGATAACCAGGGTATAGTAGAAGTATTTGCCTCTAACAAGGCATCTATTGATGCAGCAGTTGGACGTATTAAAGCTATCGCTGCCAAGCCTGAGGTAGGTGAGATCTACGAAGGTAAAGTAAAATCGATCATGCCGTTTGGTGCGTTTGTTGAGATATTACCGGGCAAAGATGGGTTGCTTCATATATCAGAGATCGATCACAAACGTTTTGAATCGATGGATGGTATATTCAAAGTTGGCGACGAAGTACGCGTTAAACTACTTGACGTTGACAAACAAGGCAAACTGAAGCTTTCGAGAAAAGCATTGCTGCCAAAACCACCAAAACCTGAGCAACAGGAAAAACAGCCAAATCAGCAATAAAAGCTTGGAAATTATAAGCCCCGGAAAATCCGGGGCTTTTTCGTTTAGAAATGTTATTAGTGAGATTAAACTTAATCTCTACTTTCTAATCTCTAATCACAATATTCCCTTGATAACCCCTCCATCCGCCCGTAGCGCAGCACCATTAGTCGCTGAAGAAAGCGGACTTGCAATATAAACCACCATATTGGCCACTTCATCAATACTGGTAAAGCGCTGCAAAATAGAAGTGGGCCGCATGTGTTGAAAGAAATCCCGCTGCACCTCTTCCGGAGTTTTACCCTGGTCTTTCGCCAATCCTTCTACAAAGCCGCCCACGCCTTCAGATTCTGTAGGGCCTGGCAATACGGCGTTGACAGTTACGCCGGTGCCTTTGGTTAGTTCGGCTAATCCTCGGGATACAGCCAACTGAGCAGTTTTGGTTGTGCCATACTGGATCATTTCGTAAGGTATCTGCACTGCCGACTCGCTGGAAATAAAAATGATCCGGCCCCAGTTCTTTTCAAGCATTTTATCGAAATAAGCACGTGACAGCCTAATGCCGCTTAATACATTTACTTCAAAAAACTTCATCCATTCGGCATCAGTAATATCCCTAAACGCCTTAGCCTCAAATATGCCGACATTATTAACGAGAATATCCACTTCAGGCAGTCTTGCGATCAATTCAGCAACTTGTTTGGCATCGGAAAAATTAGCTGGAATGCCGTGTATATTTTCATTGCCGGTTTCTTCTCGTATCTGTTTTATAGTTGATTCTACGCGTTCGGTGGTACGTCCGTTAACATATACCTCGGCGCCTTCCCTGGCAAGGCCTCTCGCTATAGCGAAGCCTATTCCGGCAGTAGAACCAGTTACCAAAGCCTTTTTGTTTTTCAATTGCAGATCCATGTTTTTTGATTTAAGTATACAATTTTCGTGTATTCAAATTTGTTTGGTATATAAGAGTACTCCAATATAAAACCATTAAAATTGAGTATATGGAGAATATTTTTACATTTTTTTAAAACAAAATTTACAGTTGGGCACTTTAAATTTATGAATGCAAGTTAAACCCAATCCAAAGCAAGTTGATAATTTGAAATCTCCAACTCACGGGAGCGAACTGTCCACGCAAATAGATTCCCAGTTGGACGGCAAGGAGATCACAGTTCAAACCGAACTCATACAATCATTATTGTATGAAATCCTCCGTGTTAAAGAGTTGATCAGAACTTACAATGATATCCCCAATGGCGGGCAATTTAACGTTCGTGTCCTGGAGGAGTTAGTAGCCGCTGCGCGTGAATCGCTCTTTAATTACGATCCCGTATTAATGAAAAAGTACTACGACTTATTAAAAGATTGCGATTAAAATATACGATCATTGTATAGGGACAAAAACTTAATTACCCTTACAACAATTACTATATTTGAAGCATGAACCATCTTGTATCCCCATCAATTTTAGCCTCTGATTTCGGAAATCTTCAGCGTGATATTGAAATGCTGAACCAAAGTGCAGCCGATTGGATACATGTTGACGTGATGGACGGTATGTTTGTACCTAACATTTCTTTCGGCTTTCCTGTGCTGGACGCGGTGAAAAAACACGCTGAAAAACCGCTGGATGTTCATCTGATGATTGAAGACCCTGACAGGTACCTCGAACGCTTTAAGCAGGGCGGGGCAAATGGCATAACAGTTCATTACGAGGCATGCATACACCTAAACCGTACTGTAAATGCTATAAAAAAGCTGGGTTGTAAAGCCGGGGTAGCTTTAAACCCGCATACGCCGGTACATTTGCTTGAAGATATAATTGAAGATGTAGATTTGATTCTGATCATGTCTGTTAATCCGGGGTTTGGCGGTCAGAAGTTTATTTCAAATACATATAAAAAACTTAAGGACCTTAAAGAATTGAGTTCTGTACGGAATCCGGAACTTTTTATTGAGGTCGATGGCGGAGTTGATGAAAATAATGTACAAAAACTAATAGATGCTGGTGCGAATGTATTTGTAGCTGGTAATTCGGTTTTTTCAGCTAAAGATCAATTGGCCGCCATACAAAACTTGAAGAGTCCGCGATAGTTATGCTTAATGGCTATTTCAAAAGCTGATTTATAAACCCTTATTAATAAAACTATTATTTGTGATAAAAAAATTGCAAATAATCTGCATGAACGTTGACAATTTGACTAACTTAGCGCCAACCAAATGTAAAGTTGTCAATTAGCAATAAATTACTCAAACATAAAATTATGAAACACAATTTCGGTGCCGGTCCCGGCATTTTACC
>JBQCEA010000363.1:0-2227 GCA_051960695.1 Mucilaginibacter sp.
CATCGTATTCGACTAATCGTACAATGCCGGGATTCAGAACTTTAGAAATATCAAATCCTCAATACGAAGCTAATCATCTTCGGTTTATTACGGTAAAAACACCTAACCTGCATGGGAGGGGCGATATTTGTGTTTATGTTCCGCTGCAGGTGCAAAAAACGGATACGCTTCCAATCGTCATATTACTGCACGGTGTATACGGTAGTGCATGGAGCTGGCCCTACAGTTCCGGTGTGCATATAAAAACCAACGAACTGATAAAACAAGGCGAATTACCGCCGATGATATTGGTAATGCCGTCAGATGGGCTCTGGGGGGATGGGTCTGCCTATTTGCCTCACAACAATTGCAACTTCGAGAGTTGGATCATTGACGACGTGATCAACGCTACTATTGAAAGCATTGACGGTGCAAATGAGAATTCGCCTTTATTTATCTCAGGGCTGTCCATGGGTGGTTTCGGGGCGCTTCGTATAGGTGCCAAATATGGTCACAGATTTAAAGCTATCTCGGGCCTCTCATCTATTACCAGTCTGCCACAAATGAAGCTTTTTGTACAGGAAAGTCTGAAAAGCTATATGCAGCAGGATATAGTTGATGAGGATCTGTTATCAACGTTCAGGCAGTACAGGCACCAATTGCCGCCGATCCGTTTTGATTGCGGTACATCTGATCTGTTGATCAATTACAACCGCGAACTGCATAAGAAGATGGAGAAAGAAGGTATGCTGCACGTATATGACGAATATCCAGGCGGCCACGAATGGCCTTACTGGTCAGAGCATGTGATCACTACCCTGAAATTTTTTGCCTCGCAGCTTTAAGCTATACAGATCAGACTTTTCTTTTCATCTCGTTTGTATATCTTTACATCAATGAGAAGAAGACCTTTTTACTTTTTACCCCTGGGCATAGCGATCGGCGCCGCTATAGGTGTTGTAATGAAAAACGTAGCAGTAGGTGTGGGCATTGGCGTGGCATTGGGTATAGCTATGTCGGCAGTTTATAGCAGAAGCCGAAATTAACAGCATATGTTGCCTTAACAAACAAAACATACTGGGCGGTTTGGGTGTTTATCTATAAAAGGAAATCATCATGACTGCTTCAGAAAATACAAAGACCACAGGTAACGAGGGTGTCTATGAGTTTACCATGCAATATGGCGGACGAGAGCTGTCATGCAGGGTTGAAAAGAAAGACGACAAACTTAATGTGAGCATTGATAATAATATGAACGCTGTGCTCGAGGTGCATTGGGATGGCACTATCTCCCAAATATCAGGCAATAAGCTTCCCGATTCCAACATAGAGTTTATTAAGAAACATGTGATGGAGCACAACCAATAGCTTTTGTTAATCCCTGTTATAAAGAACGGGGATTAACTTAATACTTCTACCAGTACTTCATGCGAGCGGATGCTGCCGAAGCCTTCGATATGCAGGGCGTAAAACTCAAGCAATTTATTCAGCAAGTATCGGCGTTCATCATTATTGAACAGCAATTTACCCAGGTTCTCAAAATTACATTGCAGCAGGCCGTAGAAATTTTGAGTATGCGGAGGCGACAGATAAGAAAACCCTTGTGGTTTATAGCGGGTAAATATACCGTCTTTCATATCAAAGTAATCTGTATGGGATGTGCTTTGCAGTTCTGGATAAAAACCAAGATAGCGTGTAAGCCGCACCAGGAAAAGCAGGTGAAAGTTGGCAACGCCCTCCGTTTGATTATCAAGCCACTCGATAGCATTGAAGATAAAATCGAAGAGCTCTTCCTCTGCAGATTGCTGCCTTACGGCTTTGTATAATATTTCATTCAGAAAAATAGCAATACTGCTTTTGATCACATCGTAAGGGATACTTTGCAGCACAGGTGAGTTCTTCAGTTCCGCTATTCGCTGTATGCTGCCGGTATTTTTATAATAAACCACCATATCCAGCAAGTGCAGAGGCTGCAGCATGTTACGGGAAATTTTTGCCTTTGGCTTTTTTACTCCATTAATGATGTACGATTGCAGGCCGAACTTTTCAGTAAATACTTGCACGATCACGCCGCTTTCGCCGTAATCGGTGGTTTTAAAAACGATGCCACGTGTTTTATGCAGCATGGTGCATATATAAAAGTATTTTGGGTAAAAAGATGATGGCCCCGATGATCAAAGCTGTAATTGCCGTAACTAATACACCCGCGGCGCACATATCCTTTACGTGACCTATGCGTTGATTATAT
>JBQCEA010000364.1:0-8656 GCA_051960695.1 Mucilaginibacter sp.
GATTTTGGTAGCCAGCTAAAACGCAAGCTGAATAATGAAGAGGAAATTATAACCAAAGCCAAAACACTTAACGGCGATGCACGCATAGCTTACGTTTTTAACCAGGTAAAAAACGCCATGAAATGGAATGGATCGGACAGATGGTATACCATCGATGGCACTTACCGCGCCTGGGAAAATAAAACCGGTAACTCGGCGGAGGTAAATCTCATTCTCTATCACTTATTAAAGAGCTCGGGTGTGAATGCTTATCCTATGGTGGTTAGTACGCGTGAGCATGGCAGGGTACGACCTTATTTAACCTCATTAATACAGTTTAACCGGGCGGTGGTTTATGTACCGGTAGACAGCGCCAACTATTATGTTCTTGATGCGACCGGCAAGTATAACATATACAATGAAATACCGGAAGAGCTGCTCAACTCATCAGGACTGTATATTGATAAATCAAAGGATTTATATGACATCATATACATCCATAACCGGCAACCGGCAAGGCAGGTAGTATTGATCAATGCCGAAATTAAACCCAATGGGAAACTGGAAGGCAATGCACAATTAAGCAGCACCAGCTATAACCGTATAAATGCCATTGAACGGTATAAAACGGATGGCGAAAAAAAATATATCGATTACCTGCGCGGTGATGACAATAACCTGAAAATATCGGCAGTGAAGCTGGAGGATATGGACGTAGATACCCTGCCGCTGACCCAGAAGATTGATTTTAGCCTTGACCTGCCGGGATCTGATGAAAATTATATTTATCTCAACCCTAATCTGTTTACCTCACTTAAAGCTAACCCATTTTTGAGTGAAAAGAGGATGACCAACGTCGATTTTGGGTATTTAAAGAATTATTCGATAAACGGCGTATATAAAATTCCCGCAGGCTATAAGGTAGACGCTTTGCCAAAGAGCGTTTCAATGGTAATGCCGGATAAGAGCATTTCATTCAAACGTCTGATCGCTGAACAGGATGGCAGTATCGTAGTACGATACAGTATTAATTACAATAAAGCCGAATATTCCAAAGACGATTACCCGGATTTCCATGAGTTTTTCAAGAAGATGCATGAAATGCTTGATGAACAGATCGTGTTGAAAAAATCGTAAATACCCGATACCCCTTATATGAAAAGAATAATAATTTTCCTGCTGTTGTGTACTCCGGCCATAACAGGCTATGCGCAAACGGAACCAACCATTGAAAAATACGGAAAAGTTAGCCAGGCAGACCTGGACCTTAAACAATGTGATTTTGAAAAAGATGCTAATGCTGAAGTGCTTTTTGCAAAAGGTACTTTAAATATAGAAGGCGTTGGCCGAAACCAGCTGGTAGTTTTTGAACGGCATGTACGAATTAAGATTTTTAATGATTTTGGTAAAAATGCAGCTAACGTTAAAATACTCTTTCCAAGCTATATGGATGAAATGGTTGCTACTAACGTGCAGGCAGAAACCATTAACCCTGAAAACGGCAGTATAAATATTACACCCCTCGACAAAAAACTGGTCTATACGGAAACAATAGACCGGTACCACAAAGTTGTATTATTTACATTACCCAATGTAAGGGCCGGTTCTATTATAGAATACAAATTCAGGATGGCCGGTCAATTATTGCCAACATGGTATTTTCAAAATTATTTACCGGTACGCTACAGCGAAATAGAGGCAAGTATACCGGCTTACTATAATTTCAAAGTAATTCCATATGTGAAGCAGCCCTATGTAAAAAAAGTTGGTGAAGAATCAGACGGTTACCAGGTACGGGCCATGTCCAACATACATTCTATGCCGAATGAACCTTATATCGGATCACGAGTGGATAACCTGCAAAGAATATCTTATATCGGAGTAAATACAAATGTGAGCACCTGGCTAAAAATTGGCGATGCTTTAATACGATCTGATTTTGGTGATGAATTGGAAAGAGGGCTCTCGGGAGAATCTGAAATTGTAAAAAAAGCGAAAAGCTTAAAATCAGAAGATGATAAAATTGCCTTTGTATTTGATACAGTAAAAAGATCAATACAGTGGAATAAATTTTTGCAGTTTTATCCGGTTGATGGTACTGTTAAAGTTTGGGATAAAAAAATAGGTAGTTCTGCCGAGATCAATATGATCGTTTATCATTTGTTAAAAAAGGTAGGTATAGAAGCTTATCCCCTTGTTGTGAGTACAAAGGCGAATGGAAAGATCAATCCGGCCGATCCTAATATAGGCATTTTTAATAATACTGATGTGTATGTACCGGTTGATTCAACTAAGGTATATGTCCTGGATGCATCAAATAAATTCAACCTTTATAATACGATACCTGCAAATGTGTTAAATACATTCGGCTTATGCGTAGATCCGCATCGCAGTTTGACGATCGACATTACAAACCAGCATAAACTTATATTTATTGCGTCTGATGACCCGGGAATGCAATCCGTTTATTTAAATGCAGAAATCAAATCTGATGGTAAAATGACTGGTGATGTAGAAATTACAAGTTCCGGCTATGAAAAGGTTTCGGCATTGAACAATTATTATAATGATGGCGAGTTAAAATATATTGATACGCTGCGTAATAACGACAATAATCTTAAAATATCGTCATTTAAACGGGACAATGTAGAACAGGACTCGTTGCCATTATCACAGAAATTTAATTTCGATGACGAGCTTAATACGGATGGAAATTACATTTATTATAACGCCAATCCGTTTAACCTGATCGGTAAAAATCCGTTCTATAGCACCGAGCGCTTTTCGGATGTTGATTTTGGTTATCGTGATAATTTCTCGCTTTTTGGAGTGTATAAATTACCGCAGGGATATAAAGCTGATGCCTTGCCAAAATCCATTACTATAACCATGCCCGACCAGAGCATTATTTTTAAACGGACTGTAGCTGAAGATAATGGCACTGTTCTGATAAAATATGTTCTTAATCATAGGAAAACTATCCATTTTAAAAGTGAATACCCCGACTTGCAAGCGTTTTATAAAAAGATGTATGAGCTGTTAAACGAGCAGGTGGTGGTTAAAAAAGCATAAATGTTTATGATATATAATAAATATATAAAAGCAATATTTTGTACTATGCTCATCTGCATGGCGGTCTTTTCAAGGGCTAACAGCCAGGATCTGCCTAAAGATTTATATGTCGCATCCAATATACCCGATTCATTAAAGGAAGATGCTAATTCGGTGATCAGGTATTCCAGTGACGAATATAATATCAAAGGTCCCGGAAAGCTTTATATCAAGCATCATAGTCTTATTACTATTTTAAATGAGAAAGGTGACAGGGCAGCGATAATAACCTATTTGTATAATAAAAAATTTGATACGTATAGCTATGTGGATATTCATGTCTATGATGAGACTGGCAAACAGATAAAGAAATATCATAAAAGTGATATGTATGACGGCGCTGCATCTGACGATGAAACATTGGTTACAGACGACCGTTTCCTGGGCTTGAGACATTCCATTGCCAAATACCCTGAAACGATTGAGATCGAATATGAAGAAGATATCAGCAGCTATATTACGCTTCCGAGCTGGCATATCCAGGAACGGCTGGAGCAATCGGTGCAAGAAGCTTTTATCAAAGTAACCGTCGACGCCGGGTCTGGCTTTAGGTATGAGGCTAAAAATACGGTGCTTAAACCAGTGGTATCAGCGGATGTCTCACTACAGACATATACCTGGACGGTAAAAAACCTTAAAGCAATAAAGAAAGAGGAAAACAATGTTATTTCACGGGTACTGCCTCGTATTGAATTTTCAACCAATAAATTCAATTGCTTTGGTTATACAGGTGATATAAGCAGCTGGAAAGATTTTGGTAAATGGATTCAGGGGTTAAATAACGATGTATGTACATTAACTCCCGCACGTATTGCCGAGATCAAAAACATGACTGACACTATTAAGACCGACAAAGCAAAGGCAATGTTCTTATATAAGTATATGCAGCAGAGCATGCGTTATGTAAGTATACAACTGGGTATAGGCGGATACAAGCCATTTGCTGCTGCTTTTGTTGATGAAAAAAAATATGGTGATTGTAAAGCTTTGTCTAATTATATGCGGGCTTTACTTAAAGCGGTAGATATTCCGTCATATTATACACTTGTGGCAGCAGGAGAAAATCAGGAATCAGCCGACTTCTCTTTCCCGCATAATGATTTTAACCATGTAATTCTTTGCATTCCTTTTAAAAATGATACTACCTGGTTAGAGTGCACCAGTAATAAGACTGAATTTGGAAAGCTAGGGTCGTTCACTGAGAACCGTACCGCATTATTGATCACTGAAGATGGCGGTAAACTGGTTAATACCCCTAAAAGCAAAGCATCCGATAACGAATTTAATAGTGAAGTTCATTTGCAACTGCAACCAGACGGCAGCGCTAAGGCCCATGTGAAAATATCAAGCACAGGCGAATACCGGCTTTACTATATCGGTTCAACAGCTATTAAACTGGATGAGCAAAAACAGTTCTGGCTGGAGCAACTGCAAATAAAACAACCTTCCAATTTCGACCTGCAATTGGGGAAAGATACTAATTACATCAAACAGGTCGACATGGATCTGGAGTATGATAAGTTTTGCGATGTAATGGCCGGCGACAAGCAGTTTTATCGTCCGTCGGTCTTTAAATTATGGGGTAATACGGTTCCTATTACCGAAAAGAGAAGAACGGATTTTTACTGGGAATACCCGCGGATTAAAACCTGTACTACCACTATCGATCTGCCGCAAGGCTTCGAGATTGAATCACTTCCGGCTAATGCAACCCTGAAGTTTACATACGGTAATTATGACGTGAGCTATACTTACAATAAGGACAGGAACCAGGTGATCAGTATCGCAAAATTTGTATTGAACAGCCAGATGATCCCGGCAGCTAAGTATACCGAAATGCAGGAATATATGGATGCCATAGCCAGGGCGCAGAATAAAAAGCTGGTGTTGCGCAAGAAGGCATAAATTTGCCCGGATGATTTTCAGGCTGGATAAGCGTATTATATTCCCAGATCCTTCGCTTGCTGAAGAAGACGGCCTTTTAGCAGTAGGCGGCGATCTTTCGGTTGAAAGATTGCTGCTTGCTTATCAGAATGGAATATTTCCCTGGTATAGTGATGATATCCCGATACTTTGGTATTCGCCCCATGAACGCTTTGTACTGTTTCCGGCTGAGTTGAAAATATCCCAAAGCATGCGCCAGGTGATGCGTTCAGGTAAGTTCAATATCACTGTTGATACTGCTTTTGAACGAGTAATTGAAGCTTGTTCTGTTGCTTATCGCGCCGATCAGGATGGTACCTGGATAACGGATGAAATGAAGAAAGCGTACATCCGGCTGCATAATTCCGGATATGCACATTCGGTTGAAGTTTGGCAGGGTGATGATCTTGCAGGTGGCTTATATGGTGTTACTATAGGCAATGTTTTCTGCGGCGAAAGCATGTTCAGCAAGGTAAGCAATGCCTCAAAAGCAGCGCTTATTGAGCTGTGTCAGGCAGGTGAATATGAGTTAATAGATTGTCAGGTACATACTGAACATTTGGAATCAATGGGCGCAAAGATGATCAGCCGGGAAGAATATATACGCATCCTTCAAAATAAAGGTTAGTTTTGAAAAGGAAAAGAAACTTACGAAGTTTTTAAAACTTCGTAAGTCTGGAAAAGACATGCAGCAAACAGACGTAAAAGAACGCATTATATTAGGCATTGACCCGGGGACGGCGGTGATGGGCTATGGTTTAGTGAAAGAAACCGGACGTAAAATGGAACTGATAGGTCTGGGCGTGGTGAAGATGGAAAAGATTGACGACCACATGCTGAAGCTGCAACGCATTTTCGAAAAGACTGTCCATCTTATTGATAATTACCACCCGGATTGCCTGGCTATTGAAGCACCCTTTTATGGGAAAAACATACAGGTGATGCTTAAGCTGGGTCGCGCGCAGGGTGTTGCCATGGCGGCGGCTTTATCACGAAATGTTACCATCACGGAGTATTCGCCACGTAAAATCAAGCAGGCTATAACAGGAAATGGTAACGCCACTAAAGAGCAGGTTGCGGCCATGCTTCAAAACCTGCTTGCATTTAAAGAAACCCCCGAATTTCTTGACGCTACCGACGGCTTGGCCGTGGCGGTTTGTCATTCATTTCAAAAAATAGGCACCGGTAAATCGGCAGGTAAAAAATCTTATTCGGGCTGGGAAACTTTTGTGAAGGATAATGCGGGCCGGGTTAGCGGATTGATCAAAACTAAAAAATAACTGTCATTTCGACGAACGAAGTGGGTTGGGCGTCAGTGTGAGGAGAAATCTTATACGAGTGAGCGGCATGGCGTATAAGATTTCTCTCCTGTTGCTCAATCACTGTCCTTTGCTGACAGGTTCGAAATGACACATTAAATTATCTAACCTTTTCAGGAATGACATTATAATTTTATTTTATGGAATTCCCGTCGAAATCCCACTTATATTTTTTGCCATTCCAATCCGTTGCCAAAATATAATCATCCGTTACTAAAAAGTCGTCTCCTGAACTATTCAAAGATATAAAAATGTCGGCACCGCTCTGTTGCCATAGTATTTTACCATTTGAATCCAACCGACTTATCTCCAGTTCGCCATGTACAATGTAATCATGTTTATATGGAAATATCTCAAAGCACGTAACGGTATCGGCCTTGGTTCGCCAAAGTAATTTTAACTCAGGTATAGATAAACTGAATATTGAATCCGAACCACAGATTGTAATCTTATTCTCTTGAACAATAAAAGAAGTTCCGCTTACAAAGGTTCCACCTCCGTCAGAATTAATTAATACTGTTTTTAGAATATGTTCTGACTGATAAGTTCTTAATAATATGGGTTGAGAATAATAGTCACCATCTGCATATAAATGATCGTATGGTTGTTCACCAGGATTGGAAATTATTTCAATCACATAGTTTCCTGACAAAACTTTGGTCATGATCGGACATTAATCTTCCTGCTTCAGCGCTTCCCTGATCTTATCGGCAGTTGCCTGCAACTGTTCAGGAGTAAAGCTCAGTTTTGGGCGGGCGAAATTCAGGTCGCTTACGTTGTTCATTGGGATGAGGTGGATATGTGTATGCGGTACTTCTAATCCGATCACAGCAACACCTATGCGCTTGCATGGAATAGCCTTCTTTAAACCAACCGCTACTATTTTAGCAAAGATCTGCAGGCCGGTGTATAACTCGTCGTCCATGTCGAACAAATAATCAACTTCTTGTTTGGGGATAACCAGTATGTGGCCTTCAGCAAGCGGATTAATATCCAGGAAAGCCAGGTAATCGATGGTTTCGGCAACCTTATAAGCAGGAATCTCGCCTGATACGATCTTTGAGAATATAGTAGACATGTTTTGAGTTGATTGGGTTAACTAAGTTGATTGGGTTGACTAAGTTAAACTGTTCACTTAATCAACTCAATCAACCACTTAACTAACGACTTATTTCCAATATTTCGAATTCCATTTTACCCGCAGGCACCATGATCTCGGTTTTTTCGCCTACTTTTTTACCTAACAAACCTTTAGCAATAGGCGAGGTCACAGATATCTTACCTGATTTGAGATCGGCTTCGCTTTCGGACACTAATTGGTAGGTCATAGTAGCGCCGTTTTTAGTGTTTTTGATCTTTACTTTAGAGAGCGCTAATACTTTTGAAGTATCCAGCTTGCTTTCATCAAGCAGGCGTGCACTGGCCAGCAGCTCTTCCATTTTGGCTATCTTGGTCTCGTGGTGCCCCTGAGCTTCTTTAGCAGCATCATATTCGGCATTTTCCGATAGGTCGCCCTTATCACGTGCCTCGGCAATGGCTTTGGCAATAGCTGCCCTGCCTGCGGTCTTCAACTGCTGTAATTCTTCTTTTAATTTATCCAGGCCGTCTTTGGTGTAATATGCTACGTCTGCCATAACTTCACAATTAATTCTTTAGTTTATAAATTGACATCAAAAAAAATAGTCCCCCTATTTTAAAGAAGGACGTGTATGCATTAAAAACAAACAAGACTATATTGGCTTCTGCCTCCATAGTCTTGTTTTGAGTAAAACGAAGATAAACTAATTAAGTTTTAATATCAAAATTTTTTAGGCGATTTAATTGTTTTCAAAGCTCAATCAAAGCGATATTTTACCCAACTTTTCGGCCATTACCTCGCTTATTTTACGGTATGAATCAAGGGTCCAGCCGGCTACATGGGGGGTTAGCAATACTTTACCCGACTGGCGTAATTCATCAAACCACGACTGTTCTGCCAATGCCGGGAACTTCTCTACTTCCAATACATCAAGCCCTGCGCCTAATATTTTTCCCTGCCTGATGGCATTCAGCACGGCTTGCGTTTTTACCACCTTCCCCCGTGAGGTATTGAGCAGGAATATTGGCTTTTTGAAATGCACCAGGTATTCATCGTCAACCAACTCGTTGGTTTCAGTAGTCAGCGGAACATGCAGACTTAATACATTAGCATGTTTTACCATTTCTTCCATGCTTACCTCGCGTGCGTACTGGTCGCTAAAACCGGTTTTGTATTTATCATACGAAATTACATTCACCCCAAAGCCCGATAGCTTGCTGGCAAAGCTTCTGCCCATATATCCATA
>JBQCEA010000365.1:0-14139 GCA_051960695.1 Mucilaginibacter sp.
CGAAACATCAATTAACGAAGCGATATCCGTACGGCTGGGGTTGTCAGACAAAACTTTTCGCAGATCATTTATTGATGCCTTGAGAGAGTTAATACCGCGTGTCCGGTCATAATACCGCGTATTAGGCAGCAGTTTAAATTCAGCATATTCACGATAGGCTATTCCGCGATTTTGATAACATTTGGTATTATTTTCATTATCGCTTGGGTCAATAAAAATTGCCTTTGTAAAATCGCTGATAGCACCTAAAAGATATTTTTCCTTGTCCGCGTCTGACATTTGCTGTTCTTTAGCAAAATAGCTTTTGGCACGCGCACGATAATAATAAGCTGATGCATCAGCAGGTTTTAAAGAAATTACCCTGGTAAAAGCGGCTATTGATTTTTTATAGTTTTCGCTATGATAATAGGAATATCCTAACATCCAGAGAGCACTTGCATTGGTTGAATCAATAATGCAGGATCTCTCCAGATGTGTAACGGCCGACTTGAAATCACCATCAAAAAAAGCCTGCTGCCCCATTTTAAAATAGGCATTTTGGCCATATGTCATTTGAAAGGATGATAATACTAATAAAGACAGTATGATCTTTAGCCGCATTAGGTGTTTATTGTACTTGTGTAACAAAAATAATATACTTTACCTTATGCATATAACTTATTTTAAGTCAAAATATTATGTCAGCCTGCATTTTACTGAAAAATAAAGTGTTAGACCGCCTCGTTTAATAAATATTAGACTGACTTTTTTGCATTAACCCAGTAGGGATATTTTTCGTATGACAACCTGATTTTAGCGAAAACCGCTAAAATCTTTAAAGCTAAAGTGAAATCGGTCCTATGAAAATTATCTTGGCACAGCTCTTGAACAATAACAATGTTAGGGGTAATACACCTGCCTTACCCCCAAATTTTAAAACTATAATTTTGCAGGCTGACATAATGACGTTACTAAACAGAAAGGGTATTTGATGAGTTTTGATCCGTTCGACATAAAAAGTGCAATTCCAATTATAAATGAAGAATCTGAGTTTTTTCCGCTCATGTCATCAGAGGATGAAGAGGAAATGAACAATGAACAAATGCCCGAAATACTTTCTATACTGCCATTGCGCAATACAGTATTATTCCCCGGGGTTGTTATCCCCATTACAGTTGGAAGGGATAAATCCATAAAACTAATACGCGATGCCAACAAAGGCAAGCGAATGATCGGCGTAGTGGCGCAGCAGGACGTTGGCATTGAAGATCCTACATTCGGCCAACTCAATAATGTTGGAACTGTGGCACTGATAATCAAAATGCTGCAAATGCCCGATGGCAATACTACAGTTATCCTTCAGGGTAAAAAACGCTTTCTATTAAAAGAAGAGGTACAAAGCGAACCGTACATTAAAGCGATAGTTGAACCTTTTAAGGATATCAAACCAAAAGAAGATAAAGAATTTAAAGCGATGGTTTCGTCGATCAAAGACATGGCCATGAGCATAATCCAGCTTTCGCCCAATATACCGAGCGAGGCCGGTATCGCCATACGCAATATCGAAAGCACTTCATTTTTGATAAACTTTATTTCATCAAATATGAATGCTGACATGGCTGCCAAACAGCGCTTGCTTGAGGTGGCTAACCTGCGTGAAAGAACAAAGATGGTATTGGAACATCTTACCCTCGACCTTCAAATGCTGGAGCTGAAAAACCAAATACAAAGCAAGGTGCGTATTGACTTGGATAAACAGCAACGGGATTATTTTCTGAACCAGCAATTAAAAACTATACAAGAAGAGTTAGGCGGTAATACGCCCGACCTGGAAATAGAAAACCTGCGTACACGCGCGGCTAAAAAGAATTGGGCCAAAGAAGTGAATGATCACTTCAATAAAGAGCTTGAAAAGCTAGTACGCACTAATCCGGCAGCAGCAGACTATTCGGTACAAATTAATTATCTCGAATTGTTGCTTGATCTGCCATGGAGTGAATTTACCAAGGACAATTTCGACCTGAAGCGAGCTCAGAAAATTTTAGACAAAGATCACTTCGGTCTTGATAAAGTAAAGCAGCGCATAATAGAATACCTAGCGGTATTAAAATTGAAACACAATATGAAGGCGCCGATTTTGTGCCTTGTTGGACCTCCGGGAGTAGGTAAAACTTCACTCGGAAAATCGATAGCTAAAGCCTTGGGCCGCCGTTATGTGCGTATGGCTTTAGGTGGTATACGCGATGAGGCCGAGATCAGGGGGCACCGTAAAACTTACATCGGCGCAATGCCGGGTCGTATTATACAAGCCATTAAAAAGGCGGGGGCAGCAAACCCTGTATTTATTCTTGACGAAATAGATAAAGTAGGTAATGATTTCAGGGGCGATCCGTCATCCGCATTATTGGAGGTGCTTGACCCGGAACAAAACAGCACGTTCTATGATCATTATGTTGAGGTTGACTTTGATCTATCAAATGTAATGTTCATTGCTACAGCAAACTCTTTAAGTACTATACAGCCTGCATTGCTTGACCGTATGGAGATCATCGATGTAAACGGATATACCATAGAAGAAAAGGTAGAGATCGCTAAACAACACCTTGTACCTAAACAACGTGAAGCCCATGGCTTAAAACCCAAGGACGTGGTGATCAAGAATGATGTGCTCGAAAAGCTGATCGAAGATTACACAAGAGAATCGGGCGTGCGCTCATTAGAGAAAAAGATCGGTTCGGTTGTGCGTGGTGTTGCTAAGACCATTGCTATGGGCGATACCCATACGCCTAACGTAACTAAAAAAGAACTGGAAAAAATATTAGGCGCGCCGATATTTGATAAAGACCTTTATGAAGGCAATGAGGTAGCGGGCGTTGTAACCGGCCTGGCCTGGACACAGGTTGGTGGCGATATACTATTTATTGAAGCAAGCCTTAGTCCGGGCAAAGGGAAGCTTACCCTTACCGGTAATCTTGGAGATGTAATGAAGGAATCAACCAGTATTGCACTGGCATACCTTCGCGCCCACGCCCAGGACTTCGGTATCGATGCGAAAGTGTTTGACCAATGGGATGTACACGTTCATGTACCTGCAGGTGCAACACCAAAGGATGGCCCTTCTGCCGGTATCACTATGCTTACGGCACTTACCTCAGCATTTACGCAACGTAAAGTAAAGCCGCACCTTGCCATGACAGGTGAGATCACCTTACGCGGGCGCGTATTACCTGTAGGTGGTATAAAGGAAAAAATACTGGCCGCTAAACGTGCTAATATTAAAGAGATCATCCTTTGTAAAACCAACCGGAAAGATATTTTAGAAATAAAAGAAGACTATATAAAGGACCTCACATTCCACTATGTAACTGATATGCAGGAGGTAATTCATCTGGCCCTTTTAGAGCAAAAGGTAGATAAACCGCTGGACCTCACGGTGAAAGATGAATTAAAACCCGTAATGAACTGATATAGAATAATTCATTATTTCTTAGAATATCCCTGCCAAAAACAGGGATATTCTTTTTTTATGCCCCTGATAGCCTGAAACTTTTTAGTTAACACTAACGTAATACGCCTAAAATTAACGAACTAAACTCAGTCATAAATATTAAAATAATATTATAATGAATCGTCTATTCACCTTAAAAGCCAGAGTCATTTTAGTCTCGCTGCTGATCTGCCAGTTGAGCCTGAAGGCTGCCCAGTTTGCCTCTGAAAAATCATCAAGCCATAAACTGGAAAAGAAAATCACAAAAGTTGCAGACACTACACTTGCAAAGAAAACTGCTGCTGACACTACTCCAGATAAAAAGGCAGGCAACGCCGAAGTGTTAAAAACCGACACCACGCTTATCGTTAAGTCGGGCAACACAATGGTTAAGCTGGTGATCACCACCAAAGGAAATGGGGGCGCTGACGCTAATGGTCAAAAAGCGGGTGATGCTGCAAGCCTGAAAGTGGATTCGACAATTGCTCCATACAATAATGGTGCAGCTTCATCAGCAACTGATGCTAACAGCAAACAAGATGCTTCTGCTGCCACAGCAAAAACAGACGATTCTAACAACAACATAAATAAAGATAACTCAGCTACTGCTGCAGGTGCTACTGCATCAGATGCTTCTGCTGCCAGCAATGCCGCTGCAGGTGTTACAGGATCTGCTTCAGCAACTACAAATAATAATGATGCTTCTGCCGGCAACAAACAAAGCAACGCTTCTGCTTCAGACGCAAACACTCAAACTGCAACTGCAGGCATTCAGCAAGGCGACGCTGCTGCTTCAGGTGCAAACACTCAGGCTGCTAACCAGGTAGCAAAAGCTGATACAAACTCTGTTAAGAAAGCCGATACGCTATTAGCTAAAAAATCAGACACTACTTTGATGCGTGTTGATACTTCTTCATCAAATTTGGTTAAAGCGCAAAACCTGTTCCTTGAAATTGGCGGCGCAGGCTTAGCAATATCTGCAAACTATGATGCCCGTTTCCACAAAGAACGCGCGGGTTGGGGATACCGCGTAGGTGTTGGTTACTTCGGCGCAGGTGGCAATACAGTATTTACAGTACCATTCCAGGTAAACTACTTATGGGGCAGCAAGAGTAGTTTCCTTGAGTTAGGTGCAGGTACCACCTTCCTTAATTCAACAGGCACCAACCAGGGCAACAGCAAGTGGGAGTTTGACAAAGTAACAGGCTTTATCGGGACCGCGACGATAGGTTACCGATACCAGCCGAGAGCAAAAGGCCTCAACTTCAGGATCGCCTTCGTACCGATCCTCTACGACGAAGGCCTGATACCGGCGGGGGGCGTAAGTGTAGGATACACCTTCAAATAAATAGAATAATTCAAAATAGAAAAAGCTCTGAAAATTCGGAGCTTTTTCTATTTTAGGCCAATATTCAATTCGCCCTGATGTATAACAAACTACTGGTCTTTTTTTTATGTATAATATCCTGGTCAGGCGCTTTCGCGCAGATCCATGGTTCGGAAATAGGTTTCGAGAGTGATGATGATTCTTACCTGGCCCAGGGCAGCGACCGCTATTATACGGCCGGTACATTTATCTATTACAGGCATGCGCTAAATGTAGATTCAAGTAAACGTTTGCAGAATAAGATCCTCGAATTTACCTTAGGTCAAAAATTATACACCCCACATTCAGGAAGTATCACCTATTTCGGCCTGCCGGATAACCCCCAATATATTGACCGTCCTTTTGCCGGATACCTATACATCGGTTCATCATTAAACATGCTTTATAGCAATGAAAGCAACCTTAAATTAGGTGCGCAAGTAGGTGTGGTTGGCCCTGCAGCTATGGGCAAACAAACCCAGGGCTTTATCCATGATTCCTTTGGATTATATCATCCCAGCGGTTGGGAATACCAGGTAGATAATGATTGGGAATTAAACCTATCTGCCGAATACAATCGCCTGCTTGGTAGATGGTCATGGGCTGATCTTACCTTGACCAGCTACGCCAACCTGGGCAATGGCTTTACAGGGGCTGGCATTGGCCCTATGCTTCGTTTAGGCGACTTTAATCAATTATTCAACTCTGAGAGCACTCAAAGTACTGCTATTCAATCCAGGAGCTTTAAACCGCTTAATAAGCGCGAATTGTTCTTCTATTACAAGCCACAGTTTAATGTAGTGGTTTATGACGCTACCGTGCAGGGAAGCTTATTCAGTTCACCGGTTCCAAATAGCATGGAAGTAACGCTCGATCCGGAGCATATTGTTTTCAGCAATGAATTAGGATTGGGTTATTCGAATAATCGTATTGTACTAAATGCTGCTATTATATTTCACACCAAAGATGTTGTTGAAATGAGGCAGTCGCATCAATGGGGTGCAATAACGTTATTATATCATTTTGACTAATCGTCAAAGTTTTTCTTTCTGCTTTCTTTCTTGGCAGATTGTTTCCTTTTGCTTTCTAACCGTGCAGCCTTCATAGCTTTTGTAGGCTTTGTGGCTTTCCGGGCCTTGGGTTTATGCAGCGCTTTGATTAGTATAGTATGCAGCTTTTCTACTGCCTTTTCTTTATTCAGGTATTGGCTCCGCTCCTCTTCACTCATAACCTGTAAATAGCCGTTCCTGTTCAAACGCGCTTCAAGCTTTGGGAGCATGCGCTGCTTTTCTTCGTCTGTAAATAATTGCGAATGCAAAACATCAAACAGCAATTCAACTTTTGAAGAAACCTTATTAACGTTCTGTCCGCCTTTTCCGCCGCTTCTTGAAGTTTTATAGATCACCTCCTTTTGAAGATCGGTATTAGTAAAATTCATACCTCAAAGGTAATTGTTTCAAAATCTAACCAATCAACTTGTTCACCCAATCAACCCAAACTAAAATTCGTACCTTAGCCCTGATGAGCACAAACATTGTAGTAGCCATTGATGGCTATTCTTCATGCGGTAAAAGCACATTAGCCAAAGCCTTAGCCCAAAAGCTTCATTTTATTTATATCGATAGCGGCGCAATGTACCGGGCAGTTACCTTATATTTTCTGCGTCATAATACCGATCTGCAAAACCAGGAACAGGTAGCCGGGGCACTAAAAAACATACATCTTAATTTTCATTCGCGCGACTACCAGACCCACATCACCCTAAATGATGAAGAGGTATCTGACGAGATACGCCAGATGCATGTATCTGATAAAGTAAGCGAAGTTGCTGCACTGCATGAGGTGCGCCATGAAATGGTGAAACAGCAGCAACGCATGGGGCGCTCAAAGAACATCGTAATGGATGGCAGGGATATTGGCACTACTGTATTTCCGGATGCACAGCTAAAGATCTTTATGACTGCCGATCCCAAAGTTCGTGCTGAACGCCGTTATAAAGAACTGTATGAAAAGAACCCGGCAATAACACTCGAAGATGTATTCGAAAATCTTGCTCACCGGGATTACCAGGATACCACAAGAAAAGAAAGTCCGCTGGTAAGAGCCAAGGATGCGATCATTTTAGACAATACCAATCTTACGCCCGACGAACAATTACAGTTTGCATTGGATAAGATAACTCCATTATTGAATCATCAGTAAAACACTTTTCAGCATTACTCGTCTTCCGCAATAAACTTACCCGCCGGTACACCAAAACGGTTTAAAAAGTCAACGCCTTCATCACTTGGCAAGCCTTTATATTCAGCATAAGATTTAAGGAAGAATACTTGCTTTATCCCTGCAGAAAAGATCAGTCGGGCGCAAGGTAAACACGGAGATAATGTAGTATATAAAGTAGCGCCTTCAAGGTTAGCGCCGTTCTTTACGGCGTAAAGTATAGCATTTTCCTCGGCATGCAGAGCGAGTGAACAACTACCCCGGGCATCACGCGGGCAACCGCTTTCGCGCCATTCCTCGTCGCAGTTATGGGTACCGGCAGGCGGCCCATTATAGCCGATAGAAATGATGCGGGTGTCCTTAGTTAAAACGGCACCGACCTGGGCCTTGACGCAGTGTGAGCGTTTGGCCAGGTCGGTTGCCAGATTCATAAAAATATGATCGAAACTTAATTTAGTCATTATAAAAGTCATTAGATCATTGTGTCATTAAGCCATTGAAAAATGACCAATGACTTAATGACGTAATGACTGGAATTAGTGCCCGCTTGAAACCTCTATTGCATCAAAATCTATACCTTGTTTGATAAGCTCAGCCTTAGTTTTTACCGCATAAAATGCTAAATAAAGGAAGCACATAATGCCAACGACATAAGAAAGCTGTATGCCGAGTAAATTTGGTGAGGCCAGGTAGCCTTGCAAAAGGCTTATAATACCGCCTCCCATAATCATCATAACTAAATAGCCCGAACCTTCGTTAGTATGCGTTCCCAATCCGGCAATTGCCAAAGCATAAATACTTGGCCATAAAGTTGAACAGAATAATCCTACGCTAATAAAGGCGTAAACGCTTATCATACCTCCGGTTAATATTCCTATGGCTAATGAAATAATGGCGAGGGTAGATGAGATCAATAACTGGCGTGCAGGGTTACCTTTGCTCATCATATCACCAACGATCATTACAACAATTATTGCCGGGTAGATATAAAATGGTCTAACATCGTGCTGTGCAAGCAGGTTAATGAGAAGGAAAACGATGAACGCAATATAAGGCATAACCACATTCAATATTTTTTTCATGCCTCCCGATAAATTGAACGCGCCTACTGATGCCGTCCAACGGCCTATCATTAAGCTCGCCCAATATAAAGATACGAAAGGAGCAATATCGCCTGTAGCCGTATGCAGCTTTTCCTTCATAAATTCTGGTAAATTACTTGCTGTAGAAACCTCCACTCCTACATAAACAAATATGGCGATCATGCCTAAAGCTAACTGTGGGTATTTAAGGGCATTCTTACGTGGAGCGGCAACTGGAACTGCCACCGTTGTTTCAGGCGTCGTAGTCGTTGTATCTTCTTCTGTGATGTGCTCTATTTTGTTAGGCACTGATGAGAATTTAAAGATCAGGGCAACGATAATGAACAGCGCTCCCAAAACCAAATATGGATATTTAACAGATTCGATACTGGCAACTTGTGTTTTAGCTGCTACTGAACCAAAAATTGCAAGACTAACTAATACTGGACCTATAGTAGTACCAAAGTTATTAACCCCGCCTGCCAGATTGAGTCTTTGCGAACCGGTTTTAGGGTTACCCATAATAATAGCTAACGGGTTTGCCGCCGTTTGCTGAAGTGAATAACCTAATCCAATGATAAACAGACCTGTGATAAGCAGTGCGAACGAAGCACTTTGTGCAGCAGGGTAAAACATTAAGGCACCTAAGGTTGAAACGATCAATCCTAATACAATTCCATTTTTATACCCGAGTTTATTCAGAATATCACCGCCAATAAGTTTAGAAATAAATGAATAGATAATTGCACCGACTGTATAAGCTACATAAAAGGCAAACGAAATCATCTGTGATTGCCATTGTTGCAGATGCAGTTTTTCTTTAAATACCGGAATCAGGATATCGTTACTTGCTGCAACAAACCCCCAAAAGAAAAAGACAATTGTGAGCGTGAAAAAGGCAGATGAGTTCCCTTTAGGTTTGTTTTGTTCCATTACTATCTTAGGTTGAATTTAGAGTTTATTATAAAAACACTAACATAAATTATTTTTTCGGATTACGGACATACTTTCAATAATAAATCACAATTTTAGGTTTGGTTGTATACTATATAAAATTGCATATTCGCTCCCGGCTTATGGGAGATCAAATATACCTCAGCCTGAATTATTAATGATAGAAGCTATAATAAGGGGAATTGGTATTGGATTAGTGCTAACGTTTTTAACCGGCCCTGTATTTTTTGCATTAATAAAAACCAGCATTGAAAAGGGTTTTCATGCAGGCGTTGCGCTTGCGCTGGGCGTTGTAACCAGCGACATAGTATTCGTAGGCTCAATACTATTCGGATCGCAATATATTGATATATCTAACCAGGATAAACAGCACGCAGGTATAGTGGGCTGCGTTATCCTTTTCGCCCTGGGCATATATTATATGTTCAAGAAATCGGAAGTTAATTATAATAACAAGGTACCCTCGCGCCTAAAGCGTACCGGTTACTTTTTCAAAGGCTTTCTGATGTGCATCTTAAACCCGACCCTGCTCTTTCACTGGACGGTAGTTATCACTACGGCGAGTACACTATATATCAACGGCGTTCCTAATAGGTCGTTGAAAATTGCCGTGATGTTTGCGACAATATTAGTAGTGCAGTTTGGACTGGATGTAACCAAGGCATTTTACGCCAATAAACTCCGCGACAGGATATCAGTAAAGTTTGTACACCGATTAAATGAAGTTGCGGGTGTAGCACTTATCATAGCATCATTGATACTGTTTGATAAGCTGGTTACCCATTACATCTTCGCACCATTTAGCAGCTAATTCAGTGATGAGTAAGTAAGAAGCTATATTACTTACAACTCATTCCTCACTATTAAAATTACATATATCCTCTCTGGTTCTTGCCTTCCATCCAGTTTACAAAGGCGCGGTTAACTACCTTGTTACCACCAGGAGTTGGGAAGTTACCTGAAAAATACCAGTCACCGGAGTGATCCGGGCAGGCCGTATGCAGGTTATCCAATGTTTGATAAATAACCTTCACTTCAGCTTTGATCTCTTTCGGCGTAATGATCTGCGCAATACGGTCTGATATCTGCTGATCCGTAAATGGAGCGTAAATGGCTTTAACGTAGTTTTCAACCTCTTCTTTTGCCAATGAAGCAGTATCCTTACATTTTTTGTAAACATCAAGGATAATATCTTCTTTACCCATCTCTTTTAACAGGCTGATGGCCGCTTCAAAAGCAACAAACTCGCCCATGCGCGACATATCAATACCATAACAGTCAGGAAAACGTATTTGCGGTGCAGATGATACCACTATTACCTTCTTAGGGCCTAAGCGGTCTAATATTTTAAGTATACTTTGTTTTAATGTAGTGCCACGAACGATAGAGTCATCCAGTACTACCAGGGTATCCGTATCTTTTTTGATAAGGCCGTAAGTGGTATCATATACATGTGCCACCATTTCGCTGCGGTCAGCATCCTGGGTAATGAAGGTACGGAGCTTAACGTCTTTGATGGCTATTTTTTCAACACGTGGCGCCATGCATAGTACTTCCGATAATTCTTCGTCACTTATCTTATCAGTACGGTTCAGTAGCTTCTCTTGCTGGTACTTCTTAACATACTTATGCATGCCTTCTACCAATCCGTAAAATGCCACTTCAGCCGTATTGGGGATATAAGAGAAAACCGTATTCTTTATGTCGTAGTTTACCTCTTCCAATATCTGCGGGCAAAGTAAGCGGCCTAATTGCTTACGCTCACGATATATAGAAGCGTCGCTTCCGCGTGAGAAATAGATACGCTCAAATGAGCATGATTTCTTTTCACGTGGCTCGCTGAACATTTCTTCTTTGATCTTGCCGCTCTTCTTTACAACCAATGCATGGCCGGGCTTAATTTCCCGTATCTCTTCAATTGGTATGTTAAAGGCAGTTTGCAACGCAGGGCGCTCAGAGGCAGCCACTACTATCTCGTCATTATAATAATAAAATGCCGGGCGTATTCCGTTCGGGTCGCGCATTACAAAGGCATCACCGTGACCGAAAATACCGGCTATGGTATAACCACCGTCCCAGTTGCGTGCAGATTTTTGCAATATCTTGGCAACATCCAGATCGCGAGCTATGAGCTTACCGATCTCAATATTATTATTCAGCCCCTCTCTTTTATATTGATCGAACAAGCCTTGTACTTCCGTATCCAAAAAATGGCCGATCTTTTCCAGCACGGTAACAGTATCTGCCTTTTCTTTTGGATGCTGGCCAAGGTCATACAACTGCTGCAGCAGCTCATCAACATTGGTCATGTTGAAGTTACCGGCAATAACCAGGTTACGTGTTTGCCAGTTGTTCTTCATTAAAAAAGGGTGACAGTTCTCAATACTGTTTTTGCCATGTGTACCATAGCGCAAATGCCCTAACAAAACTTCGCCGGTAAAGCTCACATTCTGTTTCAGCCATTCAGCATCTGATATCTTTTCAGGCTGCTCCTTTTGTATATCGGCAAACTTTTTCTGGATGTATTCAAATATATCGGCAACTGCATTTGACGCCATTGAACGATGGCGGCTGATGTAGCGCTTGCCGGGCTCAATATCCAGTTTAATGGTAGCAACACCTGCGCCATCCTGGCCGCGGTTGTGTTGTTTTTCCATTAAAAGGTAAAGTTTGTTTAATCCGTACAGCGCAGTGCCATACTTTTGTTGATAGAAAGAGAGCGGTTTTAATAAGCGGATAAACGCAACACCGCATTCGTGTTTTATCTGATCACTCATGATTGGGAACGAGCACGCAAAATTACGATTAAATGTTGAAACTCTAAATTAACAATGTCATTAAAATGCATTAATATTACATTGCCTTTCGGCTATGAATCTTTGTGACATAAAGCTTTACTTATGAAAAAAACTGCATTCTTACTTCTGCTTGCTCTGATTTCATCCGTAGTATTTGCACAATCACACAAACATCTTTTTACAAGTCCCATCGGCATACAGGCATATACTTATCGCAACAGTTTTCCGGTTAGTGTTGCAGCTACATTGGATACAATAAAGACGCTTGGAATAACCGAAATGGAAGGGCCAAATCCTAAAAATGTAAGTCCGGAAGATTTTAAAAAAATGCTCGACGAACGCGGGATATCCATGCCATCCATCGGTGCAGATTATACGGCATTGATTAAAGATCCTAAACAGTTTATTAAAACCGCTAAACTTTTCGGTGCAAAATATATCATGGTTGCCTGGATACCACATGGCAATACTTTTACTATCGATGATGCCCGCAAGGCCGTTGATGATTTTAACCGCGTGGGTAAGATATTAAAGGAAAATGACATCACGCTGTGTTACCATGACCATGGATATGAATTTGGCCCTTATGGAGATGGTACGCTATTCGATTATATAGTTAAGTATACCAATCCAAAGTATGTATCATTTGAGATGGATATGCTCTGGACATTTCATGGTGGTGCTGATCCGGCTAAATTGCTCTACAAGTATAAAGGGCGCTGGAAACTAATGCATCTGAAGGATATCAGGAAAGGCGTTGCCAATGATCTTACTGGCGGAACAGACACCAGGAACGATGTAGCTTTAGGTACCGGGCAGATCAATGTCCCCGAAGTGCTAAAAGCAGCAAAAGCGGTTGGTATCCGCCACTATTTTATTGAAGACGAAAGCCCTAATCACGCTGCCCAGATACCTGTTACCATAGCATATCTGAGGAGCCTGTAAATACCTGTTATTCCAGTATAGCACTTCAAGTAAAAGCACTTAAAAATTACAGTGCAAACACCTGTAGAATAGCGTAATACTACGCTTGTATACGCTTTGCTATTGATCTAATTTCACTTCTGCAAATCTACCTTTCTCACCTTTCAACCTCTCTCACTTATTTACTGCCGGGCTATCTGCAGCCCATTGTTCTTTATGCACATGGAGCTATCTGAAAATCCGTAAAAGAGTAAGACGCAACAACCGAAAAGCGAACGAGTAGGTGCAAAAAATCAACACATTAAAACCATGGCAACGAATGAGACAACATTCCCGGGAGATCATGTTAAACTCCAGGGAAGTGAACGGCGACCATCAAAAGAGGCCAAATTACTTGGGCCTGCCGATGATAGGGAGAAATTTAAAGTGACTATTGTACTACGGCGGAGAACGGATGGGGAACCGATGCCCGACTTTGATTATTATGCAAAGACTCCGCCTGCAAAACGCAGGCGATTGGACATGGATACCTTTGCAAAAAAATATGGTGCACATCCTGACGACACGAGCAAGGTGGTACAATTTGCGGAGAAAAGTGGGCTAACGGTAGAAGAAACACATGCTGCCAGACGGACTGTTGTAGCATCAGGTACCGTTGGCCAGATGAACAAAGCATTCGGCGTAAAATTGGGCCGGTACCAGCATACCGTTGCACGAGGTGGAAAAAGAAAAGCTACAACCGAAACAGAAACTTACAGAGGCCGGGATGGGAATATTTATGTACCCAAAGGACTCGAAAATGTTATTGTCGGGGTTTTTGGCCTGGATAATCGGAACATAACTAAAAGAAATGGCGGCGATCCGCCTAACACGGCAATGATCTCGGTACAAACGGTAACACAACTTTATAATTTCCCTTCAAATTCTGCAGCAGGGCAAACAATAGCTATTTTCTCAGAATTAGGTTATCGGTCATCCGATATCAGCGCAACATTTGGTGGGTCGCCTCCAACTGTAACTGATGTAACAGTAGACGCAAGTAATGATGGCGGCACAGACCCGGAAACCACCCAGGACATATGTATTTCAGCTGCTGCCGCCCCCGGCGCTGCCATTGCGGTGTATTTTACTTCGTATGATCAGGTGGGCTGGGTTGACTTAGTGCAACGCGTTGTACATCCCAGCGGCGGCGACCCGCATTGCTCTGTTTTATCTTCCAGCTTTTATGTAATGGACAGCGACGACTCATCGTCACTCTCGGGAGTTAGCAAAAACTGGATCGACGCCGTAACTATGGCCTTTGAAGATGCTGCTGTACAAGGCGTAACT
>JBQCEA010000366.1:0-2883 GCA_051960695.1 Mucilaginibacter sp.
CGTTTCTGTAAAACCAACATCGGCAACTGCTACAGACGCTTATTCAGCCTCTGCAAGCGGTCAGTATATCGCCGAAATATATAATTACCAGATCACTTACAAAAATTCAGGGAGCTTTAACTACCAGTCGTCAAGTACAGGCAGCGGTAATACCGGGGTAACTAACATTTCTTATAATGACCACCCGTTTGCTCAACACATGTATTCGGTAGGCTTAAATGCCGGTGTAAGAATCTCTCTTGGAAAATAACCTCATAACCTTATTGCAAAATGAAAATCAGGAACATCTTATTGATCGCCATATTTAATATACTAACTGTGTCTGCGGCTTTTTCGCAGGACAAGGAACCGGCATTTTATATAAAAGTCTATGGTGGGTATGGCCTCGTCACTCCCGGCTCGACCACAATTAATCCCGGCTCGCCACTTGGCATTCAAAGCGGCACAACAGGCTCTTACTCATATAGCAACAAAGGATTAGGCGGTGGCTTTAATGACGGGTTCGGTATCGAAAAGCCATTGAACAAGATTTTTTCAATAGGACTCGATTTTAATCAACTACATGGGAAAACCATTTATGGTAACTATGAGACTTATCCGCCCTCATCTACCAACATCAATTATGTTACTTATGCAGGTGCCGAATCTGCTTCAGTAACAAGTCTTACACCGAATGTCAGCGCTAAAATATTTACCAAACGTAACTATACCATTTATACACGGCTTGGCGCAATCATTACATTAAAGACCAAGGATCAGTATACAGAAGGTTTTGTTGTTGCAGGTAACGGCACGCTGGCAAATACTGAAGATTTTGAAGAAACCTATAAATACGGAACAAGTTTAGGGTTGAATGCTACTGTAGGTGTTCGTTTCAATCTGATCGGTCCATTAAATGGGTATGTAGAGATCAGTAACAATCTGTTAGCCGTATCACCAAGCTCGTCAACCGCAAATGCATATATTGTTGAAGGCGGCAGGGCTGAAAATATTACTTATAATACAGCCTATGTAAAATCAGATTCCGGTGTTGCATCTTCCGGTGGTTCTGTTGTTAATGGCAGCGGATCAGTTTATAGCACCGATCCATCATTTATTCAGCACATTAATAATGTTGTTATAAATGTAGGTATAGCGGTTGCGATAAAATAATTCGCGAACCGCTATTATAACATGATTTTCGCAGTCTTATTTAGAGTTGCTTGCCGATACTACAGCCGGATTATTGACTGCAAAATGATAGCTTCCTGAGCCTGCTTTGATCAGCACATAACCATTTCCACCTGTTCCAACCTGAATATCTTTATCCAGCGCCAGCGCTTTATCGTTCTCAGTTATATCATTTGCGCTTGAGGCAGGCAGATAAATATCTGCTTTAGTGTTGCCGGGGACCTCAATGGTATAATATGTTTTATTGTCTTTGACTTCCCAACCTGACGTGGCTTTTCCATAATAAGTTTCAAGACTGGCACTGGCTTTGGTGAAGTCGGCACCCGGATGCGGCATAATGCGGATATGTTTATAACCGGGGCCGTCATCGTAAGTATCCAAACCTGCCATTACACGGTACATCCAATCGCCGATAGCGCCGTAAGAATAATGGTTGAATGAGTTCATGCTGGCTGCTTCAAAGGTTTTATCTGGCCTTATGCCATCCCAGCGTTCCCATATCGTAGTAGCGCCCATTTTTACAGGGTAAAGCCATGATGGATAAGTTTCCTGCAACAATAAACGGTAAGCCACATTATTATAACCGAAACGTGTAAGCACATGACACAAATAAGGTGTACCTAAAAAGCCGGTGGTTAAGTGGTTATTATAAGCGTGTATGTTTTCGACGAGCCTTTGCGCTGCTTGCGGACGCAAAGATTCGGGCAGCATATCAAAATTCAGGGCCAGTGTATAGGCGGTTTGTGTGCCAGATACTAAGCGACCGTTCGGCGTTACATACTCTTTAAAGAAAGCATCCTTAATACGCTTGAGCAAGACAGTGTAGGCATTTACATCCTCCTGCTTGTCCAAAACTTTGGCGGCGTTGATCAGCAATTGCGTTGAGTAAGCATAAAAGCACTGTGCAATAAAATATTTATCTGTAATGGCAGAAGATCCGTCGGTATCGTCATCAACGCTATAAAACAGCCAGTCGCCGAAGTGGAAACCTGTATTCCACAAATCGTTTTTGCTTTGATGCTGCATATAATCAACCCAGGCTTTCATACTTGGGTATTGCGTTTGCAGAACGCGTTTATCGCCATAGGCTACATACATATTCCATGGAACAATTGTAGAAACATCGGCCCAGCCTGTGCTGCATTGGGTAAAGCCCAGGCAATTCGGAATAACAAAAGGTACAGCTCCGGCTGGTGACTGATCAGCAGCAACATCGCGCATCCATTTGGCAAAAAAGTCATTCACGCCCATGTTAAACGTGGCTGTACGTGAGAAGACCTGGGCATCGCCTGTCCAGCCTAAACGCTCGTCGCGCTGCGGGCAATCGGTAGGCACATCCAGGAAGTTGCCTTTTTGACCCCACTGAATATTATGCTGCAGCTGGTTGATCATCGGGTTGGAGGTAACAAACGTCCCTGTAGGTTTCATGTCTGAGTAAAGCGCTACAGCGGTAACATCTTCCGGCAATATCTCATCACCGGGATATCCTTTTATACGTATAAACTGGAACCCATGAAAAGTAAAGTGCGGTTCAAAGGTTTCTACGCCATTCCCCTTCAGAATATACATATCCTCCGCTTTTGCAGCACGCAGATTTGCCGTATAGAAATTGCCTTCCTTATCTAAAACTTCAGCATGAGATACCAGGATCGTATCACCGGGCTTGCCTTTCACTTTTAACACTACCCAGCCAACCAAGTTCTGCCCAAAATC
>JBQCEA010000367.1:0-4253 GCA_051960695.1 Mucilaginibacter sp.
GCTTAACCCCGGTGGACTGGCAACTTTGGTCGTTCTGCCTAAGTTTTGTCTTTGGGAAACACTGCTGGTATTCAAAGGCAAGTTCCGTACAGCCTTCAGGCGCTTTTTTAGCGACAAAGGCTGCAAAGCCCGGGTTGAGGGTATTTACTTCAAGTGCTGGTATTATAATCCCTCATATATTCTTAAAAGAATAAAGAACGATTTCGAACTGATCGATATAGAAGGGCTTTGTACCATAGTACCGCCATCATACATCGAAGGCTTTGCCGAAAAACATTCTTCAGCTTTTAAATTCCTGCGCAAATGGGAAAATAGGTTAAAGAACCGCTGGCCCTGGGTTTATATTGGCGATTATTACATTATCTCGCTCCGGAAGAAATAAGATTGACGTATCAGTGCGCAATAGTATCTTCCGACCGCTCAAATACCTGCGCAACCCTATTCTGATAGTTCAGGATCAGCTTGTATTGGAAGTTCAGCGGATCGGGTTTGGCATAGTGCTTGCCGGCATCCATCGCCATAATAATGCCGCGGCTGTTTCGCTTATTCGCCTGCATCTTTTTCAGCCAGCGTTTGGTTGTTATCCGCATCAGCAAGTCATCAATAGCATTGCCAAAACGGTTGTTGAATAGCCATTCAATAGCTCTTTTAACGGCAGATCTTTTACCGGGTTTAGCCATGGCTAACCGCAGGCATTTATTAGGCAGAAAGGTTCTTGTCCAGGCATTGGCGTTGTAGAATTGCTCAAATATGGTATCACCGTGTAACGGTATCAGCGTCGCTATTTCCGTAGCGGTATAGATGTTTTTTTCATGTATCAGCAGGTCTTCCTCGTCAATGTAATAGTTCATGCACAGGTAATGTTCTTTTTTTACCAGGAAAGCCAGCTTTTTCAGTAAGTGCATCAGTGTGCGGGCTATCCAAAGCCTGTTTTTAGTAGTAATGATGAAGAAATCAATGTCCGAATCTTCATCCGCAAAATTCTTTGACAGTGAGCCTGAAACAGCAATGCCCCGTACATAAGGAAAGCGGGCAATAATGTTGCCCACTTTTTTAGCAGTGATAAGCATGTCAGCAGCATTGGCATTCCCTTTTTGCCTGCGCTCTATCAAAAAAAGGTCATTTTTAAGCGTGTAGTATTTATCGAATTTAAAGATGAGCCTCTCTATGACCAGGTGTCGTAAGGCATGCCCAAATTCCAGCCTGTCGTATTTATTAGGGAGGAACAGGAAAATTTCGTCCATCGTCAACGGGTAATTGAAAAGGTCGAAATAAGTTATCGTGGCTAATATGTCTCTTCTAGTGTCAGGCAAGATAGTTAGTATTAGTATCTATGATAATGACGTGACAGCTATGTTATTGGTTGCCATTCTCCTTAAATTTTTATGCTGTTTTGATAGCGTCGGCGACCATTCCGATTGCTCTGCGATAAACACGAAAAACGGGAAGAAAAAGCTGTAAAACATTACACCTTTATCAGCATCGAGGATATTCTCAGACAATGACACAACTGCCAGCAACATCATAAATCCGAAGAAAACAATGTCCTTTTTGCGGATGGCTACCCTGAAGCCATAAACAAGGGTGGCCAGGTAAACCAGCAGGCCCCAAATACCCGATCTGATCATAAAGCTCATGTATTCATTGTGCGCATTTAGCCTGTGCAGGTATGAGTTGTAGAACTTCTTTGCGAAATATTTCTGCTGTAATAAGGATATTTCCGAACCAGTGCCGTAACCAATTACAGGCGAGTTTTTTATCAGTTCCATAGCTAACTGCCACCGCACTAAGCGCGGCTCAAATGTTGGGCTGGCTGCTGTTGGTTTGAAGTCAGTCTGTAGTTCGTTGAAGTACCGGTCGCGCAAAGTGCCGGAATTAGCAATGATGGCTATAATGACCAGCGTTAGTGCAGCAGATATAGCAATGAAACGCCTGCGCCTGTTACCATGTAAAATAAACAATGGAAAAGCGATGTTAATGGTAAGAAACAGCGCCGCAAAAACAGACTTTGAACTTAGCTGGATAATGCCGCAAAGCAGGATCAAACTTAGCACACAGAAAAAGAGCCTGCTTTTTAAGCGCTGGGGCTTTATCACTACTGAAAGGGTATAAACCAATGCAACACCGAGTTGCAGCGAAAAAAATGTGGCGTGCAGATCAATTGGCTCCGAAAAGTTATGGTTTGTAAAGGCTGATGTGAACAGCGTTGACAATGGCAGATGATAAAACCGTATGGTGGCAATAGCATTACTATACAAATAAATGATAGTCGCTGCACAACCTAATGAAAATATAAGCAGTAATTGCTGCCGGTACTTTTTCAGGTCGAGCGGGTTGATGCATAGCAGAGTGGGTATCAGAAAGATGGAGATATCTAAACCCCAGTCGCCAAAAGCCAATGATCTATTAGCTGCATATAGGGTACTGATGACCGTTACCCAAAATACCGATTGTAATGCGAGCGTACGCCAGGTTAAAAAAGGCTTTAGGTTGGCCCGGCTAAAATGAATCAGCGTATGTATGGCAAAGCCGGCCAGCACCAAATGACTGTAAAAACGATCAAACGGCAGGCTGAGCAGGAAAGCTGCCAGGAGATAAAAGCTTATCTTATTTGCCAGGCTATCCCTGGTAAGAAATAATTCTTTCATAGGCCTTGTTTGAATAGCACTCCAGTATGAATGATTCATACTCGTCAATTATCTTTTCCCAGTTAAACTGGTAAGCTATTTTATCGCGGTTGTTTTTGATCATCAGTTGTTCGGTGCCTTTTCGCTGAACGGTCTCGACCAGGTAACGCACTTCTTCCGAGTCAGAGAAATAATAAGCATCTGCATGTAGTACCGATTTATTGAAAGGGTTATTATGCGCGGCTATTAATGCCTCGCTGGCCATAGCCTCTAACAACGAAGGATTGGTACCACCTACGCTGTGCCCATGAAAGTACAGGTGCGAATTGTTTTGCAACGACCTGACAACGCCGTTATCAAAAATGGCACCTTTAAATTGAATGCGCTCGTCGTTCTTAAAACGATGGGTAATGAATTTGCCAAAGCGGTTGCCTGTATCGCCCAGCACTTTAAATTGCCTTCGCGAGTTGCTGTTATTAAAGCCCTCCAGTATGGTTTCGATATTATTTTCTGGCTCCATTCGCGCCATTAACAGGAAGTAATCATCTTTCAGGCTTTCGCCACTGAGTATTTGTTCCTTTTCTTGCGCGGTATATACATCGGCTCCATACGGAATGTATTCGCTTGTGATATCGTATTTATCTTTGAGATATTCCTTGATCACCCGCGAATCGGAGATGTAGAACTGGCTGTATTTTACGGCAAGTTTTTCGGCATATTTCAGAAACCGTTGTACCGGTTTTGAATACTTCGACCGCTTCCATTCCAGCCCATCCATATTGGTAATTATCGTGCTTTTTTGGGGATACAATCTGCCCCAAACAGAGCAGCTGGTGTAACCCATTAACAGTACTACATCAAACTTTTTCCGGCGGGCGTCCATTAGGCAGTTCAGGTCATAAACAAATTGCCCGGCAGTGCCTATCAGGTATTCAGGATCGTAGCAATGCTGTATGTTCACGCCGTTCCAGGTACCGGCAGTGTAGGGATGGTTATGGGAATTATAAACCGTAACCGAATGCCCCCTTTTAACCAATCCCTCCGAAACATATTCGGATATATGTTCAAACCCGCCATAATGGTTAGGTATGCCCCGTGTGCCTAATATGGCTATTTTTAAGTTTTTCATAAGGTAACAGTTTGCTGATATGCTTTATGTGTTTCTATTGCGGCCTGTTTCCAGGTGTATCTTTCGATGATCATTTTATGAAGGTCTTCGTTATAAGGAGTATCACTAGCCCGCTCTACTGCTTGCAGAATGCTTTGGGGATCACCCGGGTCGCAGTAAAAGGCCTTGTCGCCGAAATACTCTCCGGCATCGCCTTTATCTGTTATTACTATGTTGCAGCCCATAGCCGCTGCTTCAAGAGAGCTTAAACCGGTCGTTTCGAACCAGCTGGGCAATACGTGTACTTTAGCTTCCTGGTAATATTTTAGCAGTTCGGTTTGCGGAACACGATCAATAAAGGTGATATTAGATGACGCAATTCTCCGGCATTCGTCGTAATAGCCTTTTTGGTTTGGTGCATGTGAACCAACCAGGAATAATTGAAATGGCGTATCATTCAGGGCCCTGATCAGGTTGAGCTGGTTTTTTATGCCTTCTATGCGGGCCACGCACAGTAC
>JBQCEA010000368.1:0-4426 GCA_051960695.1 Mucilaginibacter sp.
AGTTTCCATGCTTAAAGATATTTTCTACTAAGGTTAGCAATACAATTGGTATGATCGGTATAGTATCGTCGGCAATCTCAGTGTGATAATTGAGATACAAACGTTCCTCATACCGTAACTGATTGAGGCGGATATAATTATTGATCTGTTTTAATTCGCCTGAAAGCTTCAGATAATCGGCATTGTTTTCATCCAATGAAAAACGAATGATCTGTGATAATGTTAATACTGCCTCTTCAACACATTCAGGCTTCTTTTTAGCTGCATACTTTATAAAATTAAGGGTATTAAAAAGCAAATGCGGATTGATTTGAGCGCGAAGAAAATCCCTTTCTGCCTGAAGGAGTTGATTTTTCAATTGCTCTATCTCTATGGCTTCAATATATATCTGCTTTTTATTCCTCAAATAGTTTTTTAAAAAATAATAGCCTGTACCGTACATAATAAAATAGATACCTCTCCAAACAGAAGCTATAATAAGCCTGCTGTCGAAGTTATCGGCAAAGTTCCGGCGATGTGATATTATCTGGTCTGCTATCATCGCAAGGCCAACATAAGCCAATAATTCCAGTATTAATGCGAATGGCAGCCGCCATATTAGTTTTATGGACTGAACGATGGCATACGGTAAAACATAAAGCGAATGAAAATAAAACAATAAAATATTGATTGAATAAAACAAAATATAAGTGAGCAGTGAACTAAAGTGTTTAGTCAGAAGGCCTGTAATGACAACCTCGTAGAAAATGAAAACAGACCAGCAAATGAAATGAAGCCTGTTTGAAGTTAACGGCGTCAAAATCCTTTTATATAAATTTTCCCACATGTCCTATAAAAAATCTGTAAAAGTTAGGTTGCCGGAATATTCTTGAACAATCAAAAACAACAAATTATGAAAGCAAAGAAGAAACTTCCGACTATCAAAAGGACAAAGCATTTTACATTCGTGAGATCGGTTAATTACAGTATATCTGGTGGAGAAACAACTGATCCAACAACATCAACAGCGATCACCATAACAACAACTCACATTATTTAACCATTATTCAGGGTGTGTTTTGTTATATAATCATGAAACGCACCCTTATAAATATTCCCTACTGTATAAAAATTTTTATTTGAAAGATAAACGATATTGCCATCAATATGACTAATGTGATTTGCAGAGATAATGATGGATTTGTTTATGCGAATAAAAGCACCCTTGTTCTCCAGTTTTTTAGTAATTTCTTTTAAGCCTATATAGGTTATATGTTTCGTTGTCGTTGTATGAATTATTACATAATTCAATAAACCTTCAATAAATATAATGTCATTGAAATTTATCCGCGTGAAATGATTTTTCATGCTTCCTTTTACAAACAGGAAATCTTCCTTTCGTTCAGAATTTGTTACAAACAAGCTATTATGCCCAAAAAGCTCATAAACTTTCTCCAGGAAGGCCGTTTTACTCACAGGCTTAACAAGATAGCTTGAAGCGTTTACATTAAAAGCTTCAAATGCATGCTCGCGATGTGCTGTAACGAATATTAGAAATCTGCAATATTTCTTGAATAACCTGGCTGAATCAATGCCATTCATTGCAGGCATATGAATGTCTGAAAAAATTATATCCACCCCACCCTGATCCTGTAAAAATGATAAGGCATCTCCGGTATCGCGAAAACTGGCAGCGTTTGCCAGTTGCGGGCAACATTTTATCAGGTCTTCCAATTCTGATATTGCATGCGGTTCATCGTCAACGACAATGCACTTTAACTTATAGGTAGAATAGGTTTCCAAGGCTTGATAGCTATAGGTTTCGACTAAAGATATATAACAAAACAGATAATTGATATAAATTTTTTATTTGCTTGTTCTCTTCTGTGGATATTGAATTGTGTTTTAGTTAAAACATTCCTTCCAATTAAAATATGTTAACGTTAAGGAAACAAGAAAATGCCGAAGCAGTGACTATCGCACTGCTTTCGAAATTGAAAGCTAATATTAGCAATGAATCGGTCCAGGCAGAGTTGGAAAGGCATCCCGAATACCCGAGCCTGCTGTCAATAAGTGATGTATTAAGAAGCTTTGGGATTCAAAACCAAGCTTTTACTACGGCACCAGACCAACTTAAGAATATTCCGTGCCCGTTTATTATACACACGCGGTTAGGAGATGGTGATTTTCTATTTGTAAATTCCATATCAGGCGATAAGGTATTAGTATCGAATGAAATGTGGAGGAAGCGTAGGATTAGTTTAAATAAATTGAAGGATATTTTTACAGGTGTAGTGTTAACCGCCAGCGTTACCGTGCCAGCAAACGGGAGTAATCTTCCGAATATTTTGAGCAAATTCAGACTGACGTTAATTTTAACAGGAATTTTAATTACGTTATTTTTTGGGTTGCTTATTGATAACCATTTTTTTGCAAACATGGGCATTCAAAAAGCTATCCTTGCGATTTCAAAATCAATTGGATTAATAATTACGGCCTTGTTGCTTATACAATCTATAGAAGGCGACAATCCCTTTATACAAAAATTATGTAGCATCGGTAAAAAAGGAGATTGCCAGGCAATTTTAGCCTCTCCGGGCGCAAATCTTGTTAACGGTGTCAGCTGGAGCGAAGTTGGCTTTTTTTATTTTTTTGCTACATGGTTGATGACCTTGTTCAGCAGTTCTGCCGCGCTTATGCATGTTATCGCTATACTAAGTCTTCTTAGCCTGCCATATACTTTTTATTCAATTTATTACCAAGCTAAGATTGCACGATATTGGTGTGTTTTATGTTGTGCTGTACAACTGTTATTGTGGATAGAATTTCTTGCACTTAAGGTATTTATTTTACCACTATCCTTTCGATTAACCAGCAATGAATGGGCGATACTCATAGTAACTTTTTTATTGCCAATACTTTTATGGGCAATGGTGAAACCGGTGATAATAAAAGCCCGGATGATTAAACCATTGAAAAATCAGCTCCGGCGCTTTAAATATAATACAGAGCTATTCAATAGCCTGCTCATCAGTCAGCCGAAATTTACACTTCCTTCAGAAAATTGGTCGATTACCCTCGGCAATACCGAAGCTGATAACAATATAACTGTTGTAACAAATCCTTACTGTACACCTTGTGCCAATATGCACAAAATGCTCGATCAGCTTTTAGAGGAACGTGACGACATACAAGCCAGGATCGTTTTTGCCACTGAAGATAACCTTTCCGATATCAAAATCCCAATAAGCCGTCATTTTATGGCGCTTAATGCCAATTATAGCAAAAATATTGTCAGAGAGGCACTTTCCAGCTGGTATGGTCAGCATGAAAAAAATTATGAAGCATGGTCAAAAACATACCCTGTAGATGCACCTGAAAAAGAGTTCCATAAGTTGGACGAACAACGTGCCTGGTGCGAAATGGCAGGCATTACCGGTACACCAACATTGTTTTTAAATGGTCATCGGTTACCTGACCTTTACGAATTACCCGACCTGAGATATATACTTGGATAATTACAAAGAAACTTTGCAAGGTAAAGGAGCATGCACTTTGCAATACATGCAGCTCACTATGCTGGGGCGTGATTTCAGCATTATTAACAAAACAATTAAAAACCTACAATCATGGAAACGCAAAAAACCAACTTGGGAAACATTAAGGAGATGCTGACTAAAGACCAAATGAAAAAAGTAAGAGGTGGCACAGGATATATGTGTTGCTGGTCTGGCACAAGCAATTGCAGCACTTGTGTAAGTAGCGCACAATCAAACTGGACCTGTGTGTCTGGTGCCAGCTTAACCGCCTGCTAAAAATAAAAGCAACGGAATTGCAAGTCAATTACCGTTGCTTTTTAACTCTCCTCTTCCATGCAAACAAAAATCAACATAACTAAAATAATTATAGGGTGCACCTTGTTATTAGGGGTACCCCTTTTTTATTGCTGGCGAATGCCGCAATCTGTTAATCCTGTGGAGAAGCCGGAACAAATATTAAAAAATATTATGTCGTTATTGGATTATCAGCAAGCCTATCTTCATTTCTCGGAGGATTATAGTGCATTTGATACCTCAGGTGTTCCAATAACAAAAGGTATTTTTCTCAGTAAACTCTCTGAGGGGAAATATTTACCGCTTTGCCTTAAAACAAAAACAAAGGTGCCGGTCTACCAGCTGTTTCATCTTCCTCCGGGAACTTCCCGAGATATTGTAACTACGGTAGCCGGTTGGGGCAGAATGAGCTTCGAAAACTATAAAATGGAAGGGCGCCGGTTACCAAATTTTTATTTTACTGACCTTAAGGGACGGGTTTACAGTGAGGTAACCACAAAAAATAAAATTATCGTACTCAAATGCTGGTACCTGGCCTGCCAGGCATGTCGCCTGGAAATACCTGAGCTAAACCGGTTAGTTGAAAAATATAAAGACCGAAAGGACATTGTTTT
>JBQCEA010000369.1:0-7034 GCA_051960695.1 Mucilaginibacter sp.
AGATGACTAAGGGGAGCCAAAAACAATAAGATATGAAAAGGACGATCATCACCATAGTTGTTTTACTGGGGCTCGCAGGTACAGGTGTTGCGCAACATACACATTTTACTACATCGGGTACCGTTGAGTTTGAGCGGCGGACCAATGTGTATGCCATGATCAAAAAAGAGATCAATAAAGACAATGAAGCTTATTTAGCGCCTGCATTGGATGCAGACAAAAAAAGCAACCCGCAATTCCGGGTGTTAAAAAGTACCTTGTCTTTTACCGGCAATAAAACCTTATTCGATCCAATTGAGACTGATCCGGTAAATGGTCTGATGTCAGAAGCGCCGTTGATGAGCCAGAATAATAGAGTTTATACCGATTTTAATTCCGGCATAAGCACAAGCCAAAGGAAGGTGTTTGATGAGACCTTCCTGGTGAAAGACAGCATCAGGAAGATCAAATGGAAAATAACCGATGAAACCCGCGACATTGACGGGTACATCTGTCGCAGGGCAAATGGCATCATGCTCGATTCTATTTATGTAGTGGCTTTCTTTACAGGGAAAATACCCATTTCCGGTGGCCCGGAATCATTTAATGGCTTGCCGGGTATGATCCTGGAAGTGGCACTTCCGCACGAGAATGTTATTTGGGTAGCTACTAAGGTTACCGATAGCACTTTACCGCCAAATGCCGTTAACGCACCCAACAAAGGCAAAGCAGTCGACAATAAAGGTTTAAAAGAAACGCTTCTGAAGGCATCAAAGGATTGGGGCGATGTAGGAAGAGATTTCATAAAAGGGTTTTTACTATAGCCATCAACTTACTCATTATCAGAAGATAATTTCAAGAGTTAAGTGCAGTAGAATAGTTAAAAAGTGTTAAAATCACCAATTTAATGTTAAATCTGCGCAGCTATCGCAACAGGTTAATATCTTTGGGCGTCTTGCCCTAAACCCGCTCATGAAAGCAATTTGCCTCACCCTGTTCTGCTGCTCACTAACACTTTTGGCGCTGGCTCAAAATTCACCGCAAATCATTACTATTCATGGTACAGTTATCGATTCGGCTGTCAATAAACCAATGGGTTTTGTAACCGTGGCCATCCAGGATGCCAAAACACATAACGGTGTAAAAAGCAACTTAACTAAGGATGATGGGACTTTTACCATAAAAGCACCTGCCGGCAGCTCATACCAGGTGGTATTTGTTTTTGTTGGGTATAAAAACAAAACGGTAGCCGTTTCAGGAGGCGGAGCAGAAAGGGATCTGGGAAAGATATTGCTTTCTCCAGCTTCGTCGCAATTGAACGAGGTGTCGGTAACCGCTGCGCGCCCGCTAATGAAACAGGAGGTAGACCGCATTAGTTATGATATACAAGCAGACCCTGACAGTAAGGCTTTATCAGTACTGGATATGATGCGTAAGGTGCCCCTTTTAAGTATTGATGGTAATGATAATATCCGGCTTAAGGGCAGTGCTAACTACAAAATACTGATCAATGGTAAGGAATCAGCTTTGGTCGCTAAAAATCCATCAGATGTGCTAAAAGCTATGCCCGCCACCAATATCGACAAAATAGAAGTGATCACCACACCGCCTGCTAAATACGATGCCGAAGGTTTAGCCGGTATTATCAATATCATCACTAAACGCAATGTCGACCAGGGTTATAATATCGGTTTTAATTCGCGTTTTAATACCGTTTTTGGTGCGGGATATAATCTTAATGGCACTATTAAGCAAGGTAAATTCGGTATGTCCTTTTTCGGGGGCTTTGGTAGTAACGGGACATTAACAAACAGTTTGGGAAACATAGAGAATATATTTGCCACCCATACTAACATTACACAAACTGGGATCAATACTCAAAAAGGCAATTTTCATTATGGTGGTACTGAGCTGAGCTATGAGATCGATTCGTTAAACCTGATCACTGCATCTGCAGAGTTTTTTGGGAATCACCAAAACCAGCATGGTACACAGTATTCAAATACAGACAGCCTCGGTATAACTAACCAGGCTTATACTTTAATGAATATGGGCAACAGCAGCTTTACGGGTATGGATGCGGCCATTAATTATCAGCTGGGTTTTAAAAGATCAAAGGACGAACTGCTTACCTTATCGTACAAGTTTAGTTATTCGCCTAATCAGCAGTTTGCCAGCAATATGTTTAGTGACAGGGTGAAATATTTGCCGACTGATTTTCCTAACTACCAGCAATATAATAGCGCAGGCGATAAAGACCATACTATACAGGTTGATTTCGCTGCCCCGCTTAATAAGCAGGTATCCGTAGAAACCGGGGCAAAAGCTATTCTGCGGAGCAACTACAGTAATTTTCATGTTGATGATCAGGATGCTATAAGCCAGCAATATACGCCAAATGAAGCACTGACAAACGATTTTAACTACCACCAGGATATCTATAGCCTTTATAATTCGTACCAGTTAAAAATGGATAAGTGGACAGGCAAGGCTGGCCTGAGGTTGGAATATACCGATATTTATGCAAATTTTACTTCGGTAGGGGTAACAACAGCGCCAAGCTATGCTAACCTGATCCCATCAGTATCTATTCAGCGAAGCTTTAAATCAAGTAGTTTGAATTTCGGTTTTACGCAGCGCATACAACGACCGGGTATCTTTCAGTTAAATCCTTTTGTCGACCGTTCAAACCCCAACTTTGTATCAACTGGTAATCCAAAGCTAAAGCCAGAACTGGACAATACCTTTGAATTGAATTATAGCAATTTCACCAAAAACTCTATTAACATCGGTTTGAGCTATGCGTTCTCAAATAACTCTATACAAAATGTATCCAGTTTGCAGCCTCAGGTATTTAATGGCAAGAAGGACACCGTAACCTATACTACTTTCCAAAACCTGGGAACTAATAAAACTGTGACTCTTAATGTTAATACCAACCTGAATTTCACTAAGAACTTTACATTAGGACTTAATGGCCAGGTAAATCATGTTTGGTTAAGCGGCGAGTTTGACGGTAGTTTGTACCATAATGCCGGGTTTACCGGTAACGCTTTTGGTAACATCCGGTATAAGTTTAATAATGGTTTTGGGCTATCATTCAATGCGGGCTACTTTAGCGGTAACGTAAACCTGCAGGGAAGTTCGAGCCCTTTTATCTTTAATCAGTATTTAGTATCAAAAGAGTTCTTTAAGAAAAAAATGACCATAGTTTTGGTATTTAATAACCCGTACAGCAAGTATAATACATTCCGCAACATAGTCAATTCAACCTACTTTTATCAAAACTCCTACAATCAGAATTATTACCGCTCGTTTGCGGTGCGCTTAAATTTTAGGTTCGGTAAACTGAACAGCGACATCAAGAAGAACCAGCACGGTATTAATAATGACGATACCAAAGGTGGAGGTAACAAGAGCAGCGGTCAATAAGCTTTATTGATCTTTTTAATTGCTAATTTCGCCGCATGACAGTATATGGAATACCTAATTGCGACACGGTAAAAAAGGCATTGACCTGGTTTAAAGCCAATAACATCGATTTTGAGTTTCATAATTTTAAAAAGGAAGGCATTTCGGCAAAAAAGCTAAAGGAGTGGGATAAAAAAGCCGGCCTTGAAAAGATATTGAATAAGAAATCGTCGACATGGAAAGAGGTTAACGACGAGGTGAAAGAAACAATAACATCTATTGATACAGCGATACCTTTATTGGAAGAGAAAACCAGCATTATTAAGCGCCCGGTAATAGAGGATGGGAACTTCCTGTTCTTTGGCTTTGATGAGGAGACTTATCGGAGGCATTTTTTGGGGTAAGTTGATTAAGTTCTATTGGTTGATTAAGTTAATTTTTTAATCAAAAAAGAACGATGCACAAAATAGCCCAGTTCAATCCAATCCAACTCAATCAACTACTCTAACTCAATCAACTCCAAAAAGTAACAATCATTTTACCTGATATGCAATTGTTTAATTTATACTAACTTGCGCTGCAATTAACTGAACTAACATGAGATTGAAATTCATAGCCAGTATATCATTGGCTTTTTTAACCGTTGCTACAACGGTTAGTGCGCAGCAGGGCGCACAGCAACCCGCACAACCTGCCCAGCCATCAACCAACTACGATTACCACGAAACTTTTGGTCCGCCGTTCTATTCAAAAAATGGCAATGAATTTCGTGCTGCTGATGGTGCACCGGGACCTAAATATTGGCAAAACCGTGCCGATTACCAGTTAAACGCAAAGCTGGATGATCAAACCAACCAGATAACCGGTACCGAGGTGCTTACTTACACCAATAACAGTCCGCAAAGGCTCGGCTTTTTATGGATGCAACTGGATCAAAACCTGTTCCGTCTTGATTCACGTGGTACTGCTATCGTTCCGTTGGTTGGTAACCCGCCAAAACAAGTTAGCCGTAACTGGGGCCGTGGTCAGGCATTTGATGCTGGTGACAAGATCAAATCGGTTAAATTATTGAATGCTAAAGGTGCGGCCACCGAACTGAAGTTTTTGGTTAGCGATACCCGCATGGAAGTGTTTCTGCCAAGCGACATAGCAGCCAATGGCGGCCAGGTGAAATTGAAGATCGAATGGTCATTCATTTCTCCAAATTATGGTTCCGACCGTATGGGTATACAGGAAACCAAGAATGGTAAAATATTCCAGGTGGCAGAATGGTACCCACGCATGTGCGTGTATGATGATGTGTTGGGCTGGAATACCCAACCCTACACCGGTCCGGGTGAGTTTTACCTGGAATATGGCGATTTTGACTTAACCGTTACAGCGCCTGCGAATAATATTGTTGTGGCATCAGGCGAGTTATTGAACCCACAGGATGTATATACACCTGAGCAGCAAAAACGCTGGGCAGAAGCAGCACGAAGCGAAAAAACCGTTATTATCCGCTCGGCCAATGAGGTAACTGAAGCTTCTTCACGTCCTGCCGGTAAAAAAGAACTGACCTGGCACTTTAAGATCAAAAATGCACGCGACTGCTCTTGGGCATCTTCAGCTGCATTTATAGTTGATGCAGCTAAAATGGATCTGCCAAGCGGCAGAAAAGCAATGGCTATATCAGCTTATCCTGTTGAAAGTGATGGCAATGATGCATGGGGCCGCTCAACTGAGTATGTTAAAAAATCTATCGAGTTCAACTCAAAACAATGGTTCGAGTTCCCTTATCCAAATGCTACAGCCGTTGCCGGTATCGTAGGCGGTATGGAATATCCGGGCATTGTATTCTGCGGGTACAAAGCTAAAGGCCGCAGTTTATGGAGTGTTAATGACCACGAATTTGGCCATACCTGGTTCCCGATGATCGTTGGCTCGAACGAGCGTCTTTACGGCTGGATGGACGAAGGTTTCAATACCTTTATCAATACGTTATCAACTTACGATTTCAATAACGGCGAATACCGTGGTAAGCCGATGGATATGCACAGGGCCGCACAGGTATTTACCCGTCCCGGACTTGAGCCAATGCTGAGCCAGCCGGCTAACCTGAAGGAACGCAATACGGGTATATTGCTTTATGCTAAACCAGGTGCAGGTTTAACTATGCTGCGCGAACAGATACTTGGCCCTGAGCGTTTTGATTTTGCTTTCAGGACTTATATTAACAGGTGGGCTTATAAGCACCCTACTCCTGATGATTTCTTCCGCACGATGGAAAATGCCGGTGGCGAAAGCTTACAATGGTTCTGGAGGGGATGGTTCCTGAACAACTGGCAATTAGATGTAGCCGTTAGCGATGTGAAGTATGAAGATAACGATCCTTCAAAGGGTGCTATCATCACAATCGATAACTTACAAAAAATGGCAATGCCGGTTACTTTGGAAATTAAGACAGTTAGCGGCAAGACCGACCGTGTAAAATTACCAGTTGAAATATGGGAACGTAACAGCACATGGTCGTTCAAATATCCTTCAACCGAGGCGATACAATCTGTAACTTATGATCCTGACAATGTATTCCCGGATATTAATCCTGATAATAATACATGGACTAAGAAGTAAAATATTTGAGACCCGGTGAAAACCGGGTCTTTTTTTTGTATTTAAATGTTAAATTCAAAACCTGTAAGCTTAACAATAAGTTCTTACTTATATAAAATGCTTATATTTATCTTATCCGTTTACCTCTATGAATAACAAACTTTACATTACCTTATTGCTGCTTTCTTTAAGCTGTGCTGCCTATGCCCAAACCCTTGTAAAAGGTGTTGTTGTTGAAGCTGGTAGCGGCATTAAACTGGAAAACGTTTTTGTAAGGGACCTTTCAAATAAGCAAGCCACCCTTACCGACAAGTCAGGCCGTTTTGTGATCAATACTGAAACGGGTCACACACTTATATTTTCGTCACCGGGATATGTTGCCGATACCTTATATGTAATTGATCTGGCGCAAAAGCACATCGAGTTGAAAACGCAGTCGATACAATTGCGCGAAGTGAGCGTGACTGCAACCCGCAGGGCCTCGTTCGATCCGCACAAAGAATACCCCCAGGTATATGAAAAAGCCAAGGTTTATCCATTGTCGCCGTCTACCTGGTTCGGGCGCGATGCACGCAATGCACGCAGGTTGAAAAAGTTCTTTAAGTCGGAGGAAGAAGAGCGTCATGTCGACCAGGTATTTACCCGTACCTATGTAGGCAGCATTGTACCGTTAAAAGGCCAGGACCTTGATGACTTCATGACCATGTACCGCCCGAGCTATAAATTTATCACCAGTAATGACAGGGAATCCCTTGCGGTTTATATCAATGACTCATACAAAAAGTATATGGCTTTGCCGCCTGAAAAAAGGCATATACAGTCGCTTGATGGCAGGGATTAGCATTGAGACATGATCTGGCAGATGGTTGATTACAGCTGTGAATTATTTAAAACAAACCAACATTTCGGGCATTTATAATTGTATAAACATCTGCAATTATGAAAAGAAAACTAATAAGCATGGCAGCACTTGCAGCTATTTGCACCATGCTGATAACAAGCTGCGCCGAAAGGCATGATGCAGCTAAGCCTGCGCCTCCGCCACCTGGGGC
>JBQCEA010000370.1:0-11036 GCA_051960695.1 Mucilaginibacter sp.
TCCTGAAATCAGAAAGCCTTTTTTGCAGCTTATGTTTTTGCTTATCGACCGCCACCTTGCATAGCTTTCAGGTCGTCCATTGTGATCTTATCATAATCTGACGGGATACCGAATGTTCCTGCCGGAGCTTTATCGGTAGTAACGCTTGATACGGTAACGTCAGCAGTTTGTCCTTGCTGAAAAGCAGTATACTGTACCGGGAAACCACCAGCGCTCTTGTAATATAACGGAACTGCTGTGGGAGGCGTAGTAATATCATTGGTTACCCAAATATCATATGACTTGCCTGATTTATTGTCTTTTGCCTGAACCTTTTTGCAATTGAAACCGGATATCTGTTTGGTTTCAGAAGTTGGTGTAAAAGTGAACGTTGGCAAGCCACTCATCATTTGGTCAACTTCATCAGGGTTAGCCACAGCAGCCTTTTTAATTGATGCTACAGGAACATCTAAGAGTAAAACAAACGATTTGTGATTAGCATCTGACAATATTTTAATAGTTGCCGGGCCTGCTGTGAATGTAGTTGCCGAAGAATCGGTCCTGAAATAATCTTTAATTTCAATATCCTGGCCACGCATATTGGTTTTATACGTCACTACTCCCTCGTTTATGGTTTTCTGTGCGCTGGCGCTTAAAACAGTTGCTGATAAGGCAAGGCCCAGAGCAACACTCATCATTTTAATATTCATAGTTTTCTTTTTGATTTAACCAATTTAGCTATTTTATTGATTTTAACAACAAATATATTTTTTTCTTAATTAGATATTAAAAGGGTTGATTTGTTACTATACCTATGCAAATTTTCCAGGATTCTTCAGATATGAAAAGGGAGTATTGAAATCAAAATGTTAGAGCATATAATGAACGATCACCTTTATTTTAATGAGCCGATACTTCGCGTATTTAATAAGTATGACGATCGGCGAGCACATTTAGTATTATACAATTTCACGTTAGCAACCTGGCAACTATCCAAATATGGCTGTATAGAATATTTGTATACCTTATCAGTATCTGTAACATCGGTTAATACCAATGCGCTGTTACCCTTTTTTACAATAATACCCTGATGCTTTTTTAAATTAAGGCTAACCACATTATCGGAAGTAGAATTTTTCCATCGTTTAAAACTGATGCTCACCGAAAGTATTAGTAGGATAAATAAGCTCAGCTTTAATAAGATCGTCTTTCGGTTATACAAATAATAGAACACCAGGAGCATCAATAAATACAATAACCAGCATTCGTAACCTCTTATCCATATTTTATTGATACCTGCAAATGGGGCAAATTCAATATATGCTAATGATCTGTTCATCAGCAAAATTGATTTTTCTAATACCCAGGCCAGCAATCCTGATATAAATGGTATTGATGGCAGGATCAGGTATGCAAGCCCGGAATACATGATAACCGCCGATGGAACAATAATGAGCAGGTTGCTGATGAGAAAATAAACCGGAAACTGATGAAAGTAGAAAGCGCTTAAAGGGAAAGTGATCAACTGGGCAGCGATGGATGCAGAGCACAAGAACCATAATTTATCTATCCATTTGTTTTCAATATCAAACCATTTATAGATAACCGGTTGCAGTATAATAAGACCTGCAACTGCTAAATAGGACAGCTGGAAACCGACATCTGTAATAAATAGTGGATCATACAATAATAAAAAGAAAGCTGAAACAGCCAGGATATTAAGCGTATTGATATTGCGACTGTAGGTTTTGCCAATAATGACCATCGAGATCATGAATGCTGCGCGGCATACAGCTGGCGAAAAGCCGGTTAACAGTGAATAATAACCTACAAGTAAGATAATGATCACAGCTTTAGCGGTTTTGCCATATCGGAACCGAGTCAAAAAGGCAAGCAAAAATTCAAGCGAAGCATAAATAATGGCAACGTGTGCACCCGAAACAGAAAGCACGTCGACTGTGCCTGTTTTTGAATAAGCCTGCAGAACACCATTACTCAGGTCGGCTTTATAACCCAATATCAGCGTTGAGGCAACAGCAATGGCCTCGGAACTGTGCATGTGGGTTTTTAGCTTATCAACAAGGTACTGTCTTAATTCAAATGAACGCGCTATGATGGCATTACCTGCATTCTGACGAAGTAAACTAAATTGATGCGGATACAGAAAGGCCTGGTAATGGATATTTTGATTAGCCATATACTGCTTATAATTAAACTCCGCGGGATTTAGAGGGCCACTTATGAGCCGGTAATTAGCAGGTATCAACAATTCATCACCATATTTCAAACTTTTAGCGGAACTATCTTTTATGGCGATCAGCAAATTGCCGCTTACCCGGGTTTGTTTGCCATCAGCAATATTTTCTTCTGCAGCTGCAATAAATCTTGATATCCCATTATTTGCTTTTGGCTTACCATTGATGCGGATGACGAGGTAATTTGCCTTTTCTTTTGAAAAATGGTTGTAATGATTAAGTTCATTATAGTTTAGGGTGACAACCCAGCCCAATATAAAAAGAGTAAAGTGTATCAGCGTGCCGCCCATCCATCTAAACCTGTAAAGAGCTAAGCGCTTGTAAATAATATTCAGGCCAACAAAAGCAATAGTAAAAACCGCAAGTCCGGTTTCAAGCAGGGGTAGAAAATATAAAGTATTAAGGTACAGGCCGACAGTTATCCCGGCAAGAAAGGGTAGAAGTAATACAACAAAAGGGATTTCTCCCTTATGATTCGCAATCATATATCAATGTCCGGTTTAGGTTATAAGCCAGTCAGGACATAAAGATATGTTTTCGAGATCAAATTACAGTTGTTCGCGTACTTCGAGCAGGAATTTTTTAATGCTTTCAAGGGCATCAATTACGCGCTGGTTATCCTTGGCATCACCCATATTCTTTTTAAGGTGATCCTTGGCGCCATTCAGCGTATAACCTTTTTCTTTTATCAGGTGAAAAATTATACGTAGTAATTCGATGTCCTCAGGGGTAAAATAGCGGTTTCCCTTTTTGTTCTTCTTAGGCTGAAGCAAATCAAATTCCTTTTCATAGAATCTGATCAGGGATTGGTTTACGTCAAAGATAGCCGCAACCTCGCCCATAGTATAGTACATCTTGCTTATTTCGTGTTCCTTATAAGGCATGATCAAATGTAGTTATTGATTGGTCATTTATACGAAGCGAGACTTCTAAAGTTGTAACAAAGATAAAAATGTGGAAAAGTTTATTTAATCAACAGTGAAAAAACTTTAACCATCAATTAGGTTATATTATTTGTCGGTGGTTTTTACGCCTCTTTAATAGTAATAGTTACCTTTGCAGCCTATGATGACCGCATCTGAAATACGTAAAGCTTTTCTTGACTTTTTTGCCTCTAAAGGACACACAATTGTTCCTTCTGCACCCATTGTTGTAAAAAACGACCCGACACTGATGTTCACCAACGCTGGTATGAACCAGTTTAAGGACATTTTTTTAGGTGAGGCTCCGGCGAAATACAAAAGGGTAGTAGATACTCAGCGTTGCTTGCGTGTATCCGGTAAACACAACGATCTGGAAGAAGTAGGCATCGATACCTATCATCACACCATGTTCGAGATGCTGGGCAACTGGAGCTTTGGCGACTATTTTAAAAAAGAAGCCATCGCATGGAGTTGGGAATTGCTGACCGAAGTATATAAGATCGACAAAAGCCGTCTGTATGTCACCATTTTTGAAGGCGACGAAAAAGAAGGATTGCCGAAGGATCAGGAAGCTTACGATCTATGGAAACAATATATAACGGAAGATCATATTCTCTTAGGTAATAAGAAGGATAACTTTTGGGAAATGGGCGAAACCGGTCCATGTGGCCCATGTTCGGAGATACATTATGATAACCGCTCAGAAGCGGAAAGGTTAAAGGTTGACGGTGCAAGCCTGGTAAATGGCGACAGCGACCAGGTTATTGAAATATGGAATAATGTATTCATCCAGTTTAACCGTTTGAAGGATGGTTCACTACAGCCGTTGCCAGCCAAGCATGTGGACACGGGGATGGGCTTTGAGCGGTTGGTACGGATATTACAAGGCAAAAGCTCTAACTATGACACAGATGTTTTTCAACCATTGATAAAGTTCATATCTGAAAAGAGTAAACGGCCCTATCATTCAATGATTGGTGAAGGCATGGTATGGGATGAACTTAGAACAAATGCTATTGCTATGCGTGTGATTTCAGATCACATTCGTGCAATTAGTTTTACAATTGCAGATGGCCAATTGCCTTCAAATAACAAAGCTGGATATGTTATTCGGCGCATTTTACGTCGCGCAGTTCGATATGCTTATCAATATTTACGAATCGAAGGGCCTTTTATTAATCAGTTGGTTCCACTGGTGGCTGAGCAATTTAAAGGAGTATTTGACCAGCTATGGGAGCAAAAGGAATTTGTACAAAAAGTAATATTTGAAGAAGAAGTCGCTTTTTTGCGAACACTTGAAAATGGATTAGATCGATTTGACACAGCAATGGCCTCGGCCACCGAGAAAATTATTAGTGGCGAAGCGGCTTTTGAGTTGTCTGATACGTTTGGTTTCCCATTAGATTTAACCGAACTACTGGCTCGTGAAGCAGGACTATCAGTTGACATTGAAGGATATAACAAAGCACTCCAAGCTCAAAAATCCCGGTCCCGTGCTGCTACTGCTATTGATACCGGCGATTGGGTTGTTTTAAGGGATGAGGATAAAACTGAGTTCACCGGTTACGATGAAACAGAAACCATTGCTCATATTGTGAAATACCGCAAAGTAACAGCAAAAGGTAAAGAGCAATACCAGATCGTGCTGGACAAAACGCCTTTCTATGCCGAGAGCGGCGGTCAGGTGGGGGATACTGGTGAATTGGTGTTCCCTAATGGTGAAGTTATTGCCGTAACAGATACCAAAAAAGAAAATGCGCTTATTGTACACTTTACTGATAAACTACCAAGCGAACAGGCCATAGAAGATGCTTTAACAGCAATTGTTGATCCTGAAAGACGTAAAAGTATTATGAGCAATCACTCAGCAACGCACTTGCTGCATGCTGCTTTAAAACAGGTGCTTGGTACACATGTGAACCAGAAAGGTTCATTGGTAAATGATGAGTACCTGCGTTTTGACTTTTCGCATTTCGCTAAGGTCACTGACGGAGAGCTTGCACAAATTGAGGCCATCGTAAACGAAAAGGTACGCGAGAATATTCCGCTGAAAGAAGAGCGTAATGTGGCTTACCAGGTAGCCATTCAAAGTGGGGTAACTGCCTTGTTCGGGGAAAAATATGGTGAATATGTACGCGTGATCACTTTTGATGATAACTTCTCCAAAGAGCTTTGCGGTGGTACGCACGTAAAGGCCACCGGCAATATCGGCTACTTCAAGATCATTGCCGAAAGCGCTGTGGCTGCAGGTGTAAGACGTATCGAAGCTATTACCGGTATCGGCGCTGAGAATTATATCAATGAACAAAGTTTGTTGATAGATCAGTTAAAGGAACTGCTTAAAAACCCGAAAGATATTGGTAAAAGCATCGAAAACTTAATTGAGGAAAACTCGCGGCTAAAGAAGGAGGTAGAGAAATCAGTGCTTGAAAAGTCTGCCGGGTTAAAAAATGAGCTGGCTAAGAAAGTTCAGGCACTTGACGGGGTTAATTTTATCGCTGAAAAAGTTGCCCTGCCCAATGCTGATGCCGTGAAAAACCTTGCTTATCAATTGAAAGATATCGTTTCTGACCTGTTCCTGGTTCTGGCTGCTGATATAGAAGGCAAGCCAAACCTCACGGTAATGATCTCTGATAACCTGGTTAAAGATAAAAACCTAAATGCAGGCACGATCGTTCGTGAACTGGCTAAAGAGATACAGGGCGGTGGCGGTGGTCAGCCTTTCTATGCTACAGCAGGCGGTAAAGATGTTACGGGTTTAGACAGGGCGCTTGAAAAGGCAAAAACGTTTGTTTCTTAGATCTCTGCACTGGCAAATAGATTTTCAGTGCTGCCATTTTTTTTCAGCAGCATAAAGTGTGAGTAAATAGCTTCATGCAATGGATATGAGCGATAAGTTAGATTATACTCACGGGCTACTTTCCTGATAAGCGGTGTTATCGACGGATAATAAGTATGTGCTACAGTGGGGAAAAGATGGTGCGCAACATGGTGATTAAATCCGCCAAAAAGCATATTGGCAAACCTGCTATGGGTGCAAAAATCCTTAGTAGCTGCAACCTGATATTCGGCCCATGTGTTGTTTATCAGACCATCTTCCCCTAATAACGGAAAATCAGCGTCCTCGTCGGCATGTGTAGATAAAAGCGCCGTTACACCAAAGGCACTCGCAGCAAAATGCATCACGAGGAATGCAGCAACGATCATATACCATTTCTGGTCGAGCACAAGTATGGGTAAACCTATCATCAGAAACAGGTTAAGCAATTTGGCTGCAAATAATTTAAAATACTCAAATCGCGGAATCGTAGTAACCCTTTTCAGGTAATTATCGTCTTTACCGAAAAAATCCTTAAAATCTCTTACAAACAGCCAGTTCAGCGTATAAAAGAAATACAGGAACCACATATAAATATGCTGGTACTTATGAAAGCTGAACCATTTGCTCTGTGGAAATATTCTTACAACATCGCTTTGTTTAACGTCAATATCCCAATGTTGAACATTTGGATAGGGGTGATGAAGCAATAAGTGCCTTTTCTTCCAAACAAAGCTATTACTACCGAATAGCTCAAGTACATAAGTGAACCATTCGTTATATATCCTTTTTTTGAAGATGGCGCCATGCGCTGCATCGTGAAAGGCGTTAAGAAATACCAGGATCATGCTTAATCCCGTGAGGATGTAAAAAGTAAATAATAGTGGGGTATTGTTACCAAAAATTAGAATGCAGCCATAGAAGCCAAAGTATAGAATGAGCAGAAATAATGATTTAAAAACAATACGGTTTTGGATGTGGCTATTATTGAGTATTTGCGTTTGTACCTGTTTATTTAATGTTTTAAAAAAGTCGTCTTCACCGGCTTTTTTAAAAGATGGCTTGGGCAGTTTTATGTCTTGTATTTCTGTATCGATCGGCATGGTAGAGTGTCTTTCATTTCATGCCATTAACAGTCAAAATAGGCGGAAAGTTTGCCTTTTGTAGGTAATCGCAGTTCAAAATTAAGTAGCAAATGCCAGTTTTTAGCTTATATTTGGCGTTCATGCAACTTTGAATTGGCAAAGTTTTTATAATGATATGACAATTCTTCCTGAAGAGTTAAAAGATAAATATGAGCTGGTTGTTGGATTGGAAGTGCACGCCCAGCTATCTACCTTGAGTAAAGCTTTTTCCTCAGATTCCGCTACTTTTGGAGCCGATCCTAACCAGAATGTTAGCGTTGTTTCACTTGGCCATCCCGGTACTTTACCACGCATCAATAGCAAAATGGTTGAATATGCTGTTAAAATGGGACTTGCCTGTAATTGCAGCATTAACCTCCATAATTCATTTGCCCGGAAGAATTATTTCTATGCCGATTTGCCTAAAGGTTACCAGATCACCCAGGACCAGGCACCCATCTGTCTTGGCGGATATGTTCCGATGCGGTTATCTAACGGTGCACAAAAGGATATTGCTATCCATCATATCCATATGGAAGAAGATGCCGGTAAAAGTATGCACGATCAGCATCATGCCGATTCCTTTATCGACCTTAACAGGGCTGGTGTGCCGTTGCTGGAAATTGTTTCTGAACCGGACATGCGCAGCAGTGAAGAAGCCGGACAATATTTGACTGAAATACGAAAAGTGTTACGTTACCTCAATATCTGCGATGGTAATATGGAAGAAGGCAGCATGCGCTGTGATGCTAATATTTCAGTAAGAATAAAAGGGCAAAAAGAATTTGGGAACCGGTGCGAGGTAAAAAACCTGAATTCGATACGCAATGTGCAGCGCGCTATTGAACACGAGTTCGAACGCCAGGTGACAATATTGGAAGAAGGTGGCTTTATTGAGCAAAATACACTAAACTTTAACGCTGATACCGGCGAAACATCGGTGCTGCGCTCAAAGGAAATGGCTAATGATTACCGTTATTTCCCCGAGCCGGATTTGCAGCCATTATCCTTAGATAAGGAATATGTAGAAGACATTAGGAAAAGCCTGCCTGCATTACCCCATGCCCTTTTTGAAAAATATACAGTTAAGTTAGGATTGCCGGAATATGATGCATCAGTTATTACAGCTGATAAAGAATCCGCATTGTATTTTGAAGAATTAGTAAAACATACCTCTAACTATAAGGCTGCGGCTAACTGGGTGATGGGTGCTGTAAGATCATACCTGAATGAAAATGGCATACAGATTACTGAGTTTAGTATTAAACCCACTAATTTGGCAGCTTTGATAGGACTGATCGATTCAGGAAAAATCAACAATTCTGTTGCTTCGCAAAAGCTTTTTCCGGTTATGGTAAAAGAGCCGCATAAAACGCCGGAACAGCTTGCAGGTGAATTAAATGTGCTGATCAGCGCCGATACGGATGATGTATACCAATTTATAAACGAGGCGATTGCGAAATTTCCTGATAAGGTAAAGGAATACCAGAAAGGTAAAAAAGGCGTTTTGGGTTTGTTTATGGGTGAGATCATGAAACGGTCGAAGGGAAAGATCGATCCGCAGAAAACAAACCAGTTGTTAATAAAAGAATTAGAATCCAAATAAATGAAGAACCGCATTATTAATTCATGCTACATTATTACAGCCTTGTTGTTTTTAGGGGCTTGTAAGGATAATTCAACATTTACTTTAGCCGGCTCGGTTACCAATCCCGGCAGCGTAAAAAAAGTGTATTTACTACAGGCTGATAGCACTACCATATCAATTATAGACTCCACCAATCTGAGTGAAAACGGCAAATTCCAATTTAAGCACCCTGCGCCCTATGCTAATTTGTTCAGTTTGCGTATCGGGGGTAACTTATATGATCTGATCGCTAAAAATGGCGATGACATTACCTTTGATACAAACCTTACTGATACAGCGCATACCTATACGATAACCGGTTCTGACGATTCGCAAAAGATCAAAGAGTTTAATAAGATCAATAACGTTTACAATCAAAATATTGGCAGGATAACTGAACAGTACCGTGCGGAAGCGGAGAAGAAAGGTCATGAATCGGATTCATTGCTCAACGTTTACAGGCCCATGGTTGAAAAAGTCCTGTCAGCACAGAGCAAGGCAGTGCTGGAGTTTGCCAACAACAATAAAAATTCGCTTGCGGGTTTTTATGCCATAACCGCTATCGACCAGAACAAATACGAGCAACAATTAGTAGCCTATGCCGATGCTATAAAGGATAACTTTAAAAATAACCCTGCAGTGCAGCGTTTTGAGCGTGCTATGCAGGAAGTAAAACCGGTTTCCATTGGTCATAAAGCCCCGGATTTTACAGTTATGGGCATCGATGGCAAGCCTATTAAACTATCAGACTATAAAGGTAAATATGTTTTATTGGATTTTTGGGCATCGTGGTGCGGGCCTTGCAGGCAGGAAAACCCGAATGTTGTAAAGCAGTATAACATTTACAAATCTAAAGGCCTTAATATATTGGGTATCTCTTTGGATGACAATAAAGATCAATGGCAGCAAGCTATAAATCATGATAAACTGACCTGGAACCATGCATCTGATCTGAAGAAATTCGAAGGTCCGACTGAAAGACTTTATCATATTGAAGCTATACCTTCGAACTTCATGATCGACCCGCAAGGCACTATTATAGCTAAAAATATTACAGGATCTGATCTTGAAGATTTTTTAAACAAAACGTTTAATAAGCCTCAATAACAAGTTAAGAAAAGGTAACACTTAACAATTTGTTAATATTGTATTAACTATTTGCTTTTTTTAAGCTTATATTTTTATGCAAAATTTTCAACATGAGCACATCTACTAAACAAAAAATTCTGATCGTTGATGACGAGCCAGATATTTTGGAACTGATAGAATACAATTTAAAGAAAGAAGGTTACCAGGTTTATACCGCTCGTAACGGTCAGGAGGCCGTTTCCGAAGCTAAAAAAGTACTTCCGGAACTGATCGTCTTAGATATTATGATGCCTAAGATGGATGGGATAGAAGCTTGCCGTATTATGCGTACCATGCCTGAGTTTAAAAATACATTCATGGTGTTTTTAACTGCCAGGAGTGAAGAGTATTCGGAGATAGCCGGCTTTAATGTTGGTGCCGACGATTACATTGCGAAGCCAATTAAGCCCCGCGCTTTGGTAAGCCGCATTAATGCAATTCTGCGCCGCAATGCCCCTGCTGAGGAAGTTACCGAAAACAAACTGGAAATAGGGGGCTTAACTATCGACAGGGAAGCTTACCTGGTTTATCAAAAAGGTGAAAAGGTGGTACTGGCGAAGAAAGAGTTTGAACTGCTTTATCTGCTAGCCTCAAAACCCGGAAAAGTATATACCCGCGAAGTGATATTGAAAAATATCTGGGAAGATTCCGTTGTAGTAACCAACCGTACCATAGACGTACACATCCGTAAGCTGCGTGAGAAATTAGGCGACGATATTGTTTCAACGGTAAAAGGCGTCGGATACAAATTTGAATCATAAAAAAGAAGGCCGTTGAGGGCCTTTCTTTTTACTGATCTTTCCTGTGGGTTTGGCGCATATTGCCCTTAAAGTTGACGCATTTACACGTTACCCTCTGCATAAATGCGAACTAATTTTGATAAAAAATCAATTTAGCCATGTCAACCAAAAAGCAACTTTTAGCTCAGTACGATCTGCATGACGTACTGTTCAATAATGTTATCGCAGGTATCAGCGATGAGGAATCAAACCGGACAATAAATGATCCGATGAATAGCGTTAAATGGCTGGCAGGTCACCTTTTGTGGGCCAATGCTAATCTGGCCAATATAGGCGGCGTTAATGTAGAAGTAAAATGGCGTGATCATTTCCACACAAAACAAGGTGGAAGTGCGGTGGATTTCAATGCACCCAAAAGTGAACTGCCTACACTCGAAGAGAT
>JBQCEA010000371.1:0-3584 GCA_051960695.1 Mucilaginibacter sp.
TACACTTGCGCAAAAGCAGGTGCCCTTAAGCACAAGGATCTTGTCTGAACTTTTAGTGCGGTAAACATTATTACGGTAATCGTCCACTACAGCACAAAACTGCGACAGGTCGGTTTCTATACGCCAGTCGCCGGGTACGGTAATAGTGGTTTCGCCGAACGCCTGCGAAATATCAAGCACAGCAATACCATTCAGCTCAGCTTGCGACAGATCAAGTTCGGTGCCCCCAAAAAGGTTCCTGATCTTGCCGCCCTTAAAATCTTTTGAAAGAACTGTCCTTTCGATACCACCGAAAACAGTTGTTGCGGTAATATAATCTTCTGAATTAGGGATCACTGTCGGTTCAAAGTTCATGGTCGTAAATGTTTGATAACTCAAAACTAAGCCGGTTCTGAGGCGAAGGAAAGTTAAACTTTGCGGATGCTTTAAAAACATCGGTAAACAGGGCGTTTCTGTCGGTAAGTTTTGCAACCATCAATGATGGGGAAAAAGTTAAACGCCCATTGAACCTTTTAGCTATTTGCAAGTCCAAGATAGTGGCATTGAGAAAATGGAAAGTTATTTGTAGAGTTTTCCACAGGTGATTTGGGGTGAAAATCTACGGAAAATTGCCTTTTATCAGCTGAATGGTTGGCGCTGTTGATAACTAATTCTGATGAAGTGAGGGAATGTTGCCAAATTTATACTAACTAAAACTATTGCGGTTAAACCCCGGAACTATAGAATGAGATCGCTGGAAGAATTACATAAGGAGGCCGCCGAAATTCAATTAAAAATACGGAGGCTCTTGCTTAATAACTACAGCTTTGAGGATGGGATAGCCGACCAGCTTACAAAAATTGCTACTATTACTGACCTGCGGAAGAAGTTCATTGCGATAGAAAAGGAGATCAGGGAACGATCTCCGGATTAAATAAAGAAAGTCAATTCCTAATTAATATTTAACGATTCCACTAAACTGAAAGGCCCTTTAATTAATTGAAGGGCCTTGTTTTTCGTATCGATCGATTTATCTGTTATTTATCAATATTTGCCTGGAACATTTGAAGAATGTCAGCCAAAGCCTTATCAGAATGCATTGAGGCTGTTTGTTCCATTGTCATCCTGGCGGTTTCTGAAGCCCTTGCCAGCATTTGCTGTTCATAGGCTGCAATGGCCGGGCGTGTATCCGGATAGTCGGCGCTCAATAAACATTCAGCAAGCTCCAGTGCATCCAGCATGGCCATATTCACGCCTTCGCCTGCATACGGCGGCATCAGGTGAGCCGCATCGCCAAGCATTGTAAGATTGGATTGCGCTTCCCAGGTTTGGTCAAAAGGCATGCAATGTTGCGGACGTACGATCAATGCTCCGGAAGCCTTTTCAAAAAGCTCATCCCAAACGGCTGCCCAACCATGAAATTCCCGCTTAAACCATTGGTATGCCTGCGCTTTATCGGAGAAATCTATGCCAGAATTGTATATCCATAACTCGTCAGTGTTGCAGCCGGTATAGAACATAAGGCTGCCATCGCCTTTTGAACTTACGATCAGCGTTTTCTCGTCGCCCAAAGCAAAAATTTTACCGCCGTTTAGCAACTTGTATATGTCCGGGCAAGCTTTTTCAGCATTATATACGGCGCCTTCTATAATTGTTACACCAGTAAAGAAGGGTTTGATAGGCGTAATATATGGCCTGATCTTAGAATTAGCACCATCTGCGGCTATCACAATATCGGCAAATGCTGAGGTGCCATTCTTAAAGCTGATCTTAAAAGCATGGTTTTGCTCATCAAGCGAAATAAATTGACTGTCCCAGATCACGGTACCCGGCAGTAATGAATCGAGCAGTATATCACGCAAGGGGCCGCGGTCTATTTCGGGGCGCGACAGGTCCCCGTTGCCATCTGCACCAAAACTATCGTCGAAAACAATGTTGGCATGTTTATCTGTGATGCGCATCCTATCAGCACCTGGCCGGTAATTGGCTTTAAAAGCATCCATTAAGCCTGCCTTCTCCAAAGCTTTCAATCCTGAATCTTCGTGCAGATCTAAGGTTGCACCCTGCACCCTCACAGTCCTGCCTGCATCGCGTTCATAAACTTTTACATCACAGCCATTCATTTGCAGCAGCCTTGCCAGGGTGAGGCCACCGGGCCCCCCGCCAATGATCGCTATGTTTTTATTGAAAATAGAATCCGCCATATTTGAGTTGTGGTTTAATATGGAAGACGAACCAAGGGCCAAAAGATTTTAATTATTTAGAAAAGATTCAAAAGGCAGAATTGAAGATCAGGAGTACACCAATGCCGATCAATAAGAGATAAACATATTTAAAGAAAGCATCGCCTTTAAGTTTTCGGTTTAAATATCTGCCTAAATAGATAGCGGGAATTGCTGCCGGAAGCGATATCAGGAAGTATTTTAACAACGTTAGCGTAAATAGTCCTTTAATGGCATAGCCAATGACCCCAACAAAGCTTGCGGGCAGGAAGTAAGCCTGCAGCGTGGCCCTGAAATTCTGAGCGCTCCATTTACGCATATTACCATAAAGTACAAGGGGTGGTCCGTTGATGCCGTAAGCCCCGCCAAGTATTCCCGACAGGAAACCGCATATAAAAAGCCAATATTTATTATCGTGTCCTAACACAAGGCTATTCTTACCGATTAAAGCATACACGGAATATAAAATAATGATAGTGCCCAGCCCGATCTTTACCCAATGCTCATTGCCATACAGTAATATCAGAATGCCAACTGGTATACCCAAAAGAGCGAAAATGATAAGCCATTTAGCGCTGTTGAAATGTATCTGGTGATGATCCTGGATAACCACAACCAAAGCCACCAAAATTGAAAGCATAACCGCCAGCGGAACGGCCACATCAATAGGAATAAAAAGACTGAAAAGCGGTACTGAAACCAGCGCTTCGCCAAAGCCAAATGTGGAGCGCATCAATGTAGCCAGGAAGCTGATGATGAAAATGTAGGCCAATATCATTTAGTGAACGTGAGAGGTGGGCAATATCTTATTTTTCCAGTTGTTTCGGGAAGGTTTGCAGTTTTATTTGTGATCAGGCAATAATTACAAAGCCCGCTTTCGTTTGGAAAACAGGCTTTAGTTTTGTGGTATTATAAATAAATGCTTATTCAACTTCCTGTGCTGCTGCTTCATTAACATAGTTTTCAGCAACGTCTGTTAGCAGGCTGTCGGCATTCTTTTCTTCTGCAAGGGTTTGCTCAAATAATGTTTGTGCATCGTTATAACCCAGCGTGCCGGCAAGGGTTTTTAATGTACCGTATGAGGCCATTTCATAATGTTCTACTTTTTGCGCAGCAGAAATAATGGCGGCATCGCGTACCTCTGTTCCTTTGTCAGTTTCGCTCATTAACTCCTCAGCTTCTTTTAACAAACCTTCCATTGCCAGGCATTTCATGGCCTTTGCTTTTTCGCCAACAGACTCAAAAGCCTGCTCCAGCCGAGTTACATGGTTTTTAGTTTCCTCCAGGTGGTTGTTAATGGTCTCTTTCAGCTTGTCGGATGTTGCATTTTTGATCATTTTCGGCAGTGCTTTAGCCAGGTGCTGCTCGGCCCAGTAAATGTCT
>JBQCEA010000372.1:0-2422 GCA_051960695.1 Mucilaginibacter sp.
CGCCGGATGGATTATGGCGAAAAGATCTTACCGCCTTATTATGAGTTGAATGTTCCATCATGGAATAAGATAGCATTGGTTGAGCTGCCCATAAAAAACATTGAGATAGCCGGTGTGCCTGTTAAGGGAAACCTGGATAAGGTAGAGTTTGTAGGCAAGCAAGTGACTGTAGTGGATTATAAGACCGGTAATTTGAAATATGCCAAAGAAAAATTTACAAGGCCAGATGATAATAATCCGAACGGAGCCGATTACTGGCGGCAGGCGGTGTTCTATAGATTATTGATCGATAGCGACAAGGGTAAAGACTGGCAGGTAGTAAATACCGTTTTCGATTTTGTGGAACCTATAAATGCAAATGAGTATCACAAAGAGTATGTGAATATTACAGCGGATGATATAACTTTAGTAACCGAACAGATCCGTACGGTTTATCAGAAGATCATGGCGCACGATTTCAACACCGGTTGTGGTAAAGAAGATTGTGAATGGTGTCATTTTGTGCGCAGCAATTTTACACAGCCCGGCAATATATTGGAATTGGCCGGAGGGGCTGAAGAATAGGCTGATTTCGGATTTCGGATGTTCAATTTCGGATTTATTTTCAATGAAATGAGATACATAAAGATTGTCTTGCTGTTATTTTTCGCTGTTCCCGCAATGGCGCAAACCACCATTAAACAAGACGCATCCATTAAGCAAATGGTGGATGAGGTATCATCCAAAAATATCGAGACGATCATCCGCAAATTGGTAAGCTTTAAAACACGACATACCTTAAGCGATACTACCAGTAAAACAACGGGTATAGGGGCGGCGCGTAACTGGATAAAATCAGAATATGAAAGATATGCGGCAGAATCGCATGGACGAATGACGGTGAAGTTTGATACGTTTACCCAGCCTAAAAGCGCCCGGGTAGATAGGCCTGTACTTTTGAAAAACGTTCTGGCCGTATTAAAAGGAACCGACCCTAAAGACACACGCGTATATATTGTTTCCGGTCATTATGATTCCCGCATGTCGGACATTATGGACCCGAATGGTGATGAACCGGGTGCCAACGACGATGCCTCGGGCACAGCTGTTTCCATGGAGCTGGCAAGGGTAATGGCGAAACATTCGTTTCCGGCTACTATAATTTTTATGGCGGTTGCAGGTGAGGAGCAAGGGTTAGATGGCTCAGCCCATGTGGCAAAGCGGGCAAAAGCGGAAAACTGGAACGTGGATGCCATGCTGAATAATGATATAGTAGGCAATACGCATGGCATGAGCAATGACCTGAAGGATAATATCGACGTGCGGGTATTCAGCGAAGGTATTCCAACTGTTGCCGCCGGGAATGAAAAGCAAATATCCAGGTTGATCTCACTTGGCGGGGAGAATGACAGCCCGTCGCGTGAATTGGCGCGATATATCAAGGAAACCGCTGAAAGATACGTAGACCAATTGAATGTGAAACTGATCTACCGCCGCGACCGCTACCTGCGTGGCGGCGACCATATTCCTTTTTTACAGGAAGGCTATCCCGCTGTGCGCTTCACAGAAATGAATGAAGATTTTACCCGCCAGCATCAAACCATCCGAACAGAAAACGGTGTAGATTATGGCGACCTCCCAGATTTTGTGGATTTTAATTATGTGCAAAAGGTAGCCCGTATGAACCTTTCCGTTTTAGCTAACCTGGCATTAGCCCCGGCTACACCGCAAAATGTAGGTGTGGTAACGAGCGGCTTAACCAATCGTACTCAATTGAAATGGGATGCACCGAAAGAAGGGAAAAAGCCGGTTGGTTATTATGTGCTGATGCGTGAAACCACAAGTCCGTATTGGGAGAAGAAATTTTACGTAACGGATACCCATGCAGACCTGGATTATTCCAAAGATAATTATTTATTCGCTGTGCAATCCATTGATGCAGAAGGTCATGAAAGTTTGCCTATTGTGCCTGTGCCTGTTAGATAGGTTTAATATCTATTTCTTCTAATCGCACGCATCATTTGCCGGTGACGTCTTTCTTCATAATAGTCGTTAGTTACTAACACGGCATGTATCACGCCGGGAATCCAAAGGCAAAGTGTGAGCAGGCAGCTCAACAGAAAAGCACCGATGCGGCCGGTGGTTAAAACGGCTAAAGGTGGTAATATGAGGCACAAAAAGTAACGCATAATATTGATTAGAATGATCGTGATACATAAAGTTACAGAATAGTATCGTTATTTTTATGCCATGCAGCATTCCGAAGAAAACCCCTGGCAGATCACATCCCAAAAAAATATCTATGATAACCCCTGGATAAACCTGACCGAATACCAGGTGATCAACCCATCCGGAAACCCTGGTATATATGGCAAAGTGCATTTCAAGAACCTGGCGTTAGGCGTATTACCGCTCGATGATGAATTGAATACCTGGCTGGTAG
>JBQCEA010000373.1:0-4009 GCA_051960695.1 Mucilaginibacter sp.
GGTGCTTCAACAGGCACTTTTGCCGATGCGGCCAGGTTTGGCGACGTGCTCATTTTAGCTGTCAAAGGCGATGCCGCACTCAATGTACTGGACACCGTTGATTCGTCAGACCTGGACGGAAAAACCATAATTGATACAACCAATCCTATCGATAATGCCGCACCTGAAAATGGGGTGCTGCATTTTTTTACTTCCATTAATCAATCGCTGATGGAAGTACTTCAGAAAGCACATCCAAATGCAAACTTTGTAAAGGGATATAACAGTGTGGGCGCATTTTTAATGATAAATCCCGATTTCGGCGGCACAAAGCCTACCATGTTTATTTGCGGAAATAACGAGGAAGCCAAAAAACAGGTAACTGAAATAAACACTCTATTCGGTTTTGATACGGAAGATATGGGCGGTGTAGAGGCTGCCAGGGCAATTGAACCGCTGTGTTTGCTATGGTGCATTCCCGGATTTCTGAGAGACGAATGGGATGGGCATGCATTTAAGTTATTGAGGAAGTAAAAAAGTAAAGTTAATATCGAACAATGAATCATGAATGATAAATAACCAAGTACTTTGGTGTTCATATTATGCTCTTAATAATTACTTTTATAAATAATTTAAAAAGTTTGGCAACATTTTTATATTAGCTTTGCCAAACCTGAATTATTTAAATGGAAGTCAAACCTAAGAGTGTAATAAAAGGCTCTCAGTTAAAGAACATGATAATAAAAAGGCTTTATTTTGATAAGGCGATGTCATGTGCTGAATTGAGCGAACTTTTTGATAAAAGCATTCCTTCAATAGCTAAGGCTATTAATGAATTAATTGATGAAGGTTTTGTGGTTGAGCAGGGTTATGCACCGTCAAGCGGTGGCCGCCGGCCTTTGCTGTATTCCATTAAGCCGGATGCGATGTACATCCTGGCTATTGCCATGGATCAGCTTTCAACACGCATTCAACTGCTCGACTTATTTAATCATCCGGTAGCTAATGCCTTAACAGTCGACCTCAAACTGTTCAATAATTCAGATGCACTTAATATACTTGTCAAAAACATTAATAAATACATTGACAAAGCTCCTGTATCGAAAGATAAGATCGCAGGGATAGGCATAGGTATGCCCGGTTTTGTGAATGTGATAGAAGGCATCAACTACACTTATCTTCATTCAGGCAATAAAAGCCTGACCCAATATTTGAGCGACGAAACCGGCTTGCCGGCTTATATCGATAATGATTCAAGCCTTATCGCCCTTGCAGAGCAAAAATTCGGTATCGCCAAAGCACAAAAGGATGTAATGGTAATTAATCTCGGCTGGGGCATAGGGTTAGGTATGATCATCAATGACGAGATCTATCGCGGCCACAACGGTTTGGCTGGCGAATTAAGCCACATCCCTTTGTCTGAAGATGATACATTATGTGTTTGCGGCAAACGCGGCTGCCTGGAAACTGCGGCCTCTATGCTGGTAGTAACCCAAAAAGCACTTGAAGGGATTCATGCGGGCAGGATAACCAGCCTGAAAACCAACGACACAAAGCCGTCGAAGTCGCTGGGTGATGCGATTATGGAAGCCGCTTCCCAGGGCGACCAATTCGCTATCGAGTTACTGACCGATGCCGGTTACAAAATAGGTAAAGCGCTTGCCATCCTCATCCATATCATGAACCCTAAGACCATTGTATTAAGCGGTCGCGGTGCGCGTGCAGGCAAAATATTAATGGCACCTATTCAGCAGGCCCTGCATAAATACTGCATACCCCGTTTAGCAGAGAGTACCGAACTATTAATATCCGACCTTGGCTTCGATGCAGAACTAATTGGCGCAGCAGTATTGATGATGGAAAACTTTGATAAAGAAGTAAAGAATCCGGTAGTACCGGTATAGCATTATAGCAATTCTTTCAATTCTCCAAAAGTATCTATCGTTGCGACCATCCCCTCTTCTACTTTTCCAAAACCATAAGAGGCATAAATAAACGGAACACCCGCTTTAGCAGCCGAATCACGGTCGCCGGTGGTATCGCCAATATAAACAGGGGCTTTTAAGTTGTGATCTTTTACCACATCCTTTATATTTTCGGCCTTGGGTTGTCCTTTAGTTCCATAACACTGATGTCCCGAGAAATATTCAGCAACAGGACAATGGTTTAAAAAGGTTTCTATATAACCATTCTGGCAGTTGCTTACAATGTAAAGCTTATACTTACTTGCAAGGTATTTTATGGTTTCTTCTAAACCGGGATACATGTCGCCACCCTTTTCTTCGAGCGTATCTATTTCGCTTTTGGCACAAATGCTTTTGAAATAATTTCGCCTTTCCGCATCCATATCAGGTAAAAGCATTTCAAATATCAGGTCATAAGCCATACCGGTTACAGCACGTACACTTTCAACGGTTACGGGCACATCTACATAATCCACCTGTCCCCTTGCCTTTTCCCAGGCCAGGGCCACATTCCCGGTTGAATCCCACAAAGTGCCGTCGAGGTCAAAAATGATACTATCGAATTTATTTTTAAGTGAAGAGCCTTCTGTTTGCATGGCCGCAAAAATAGCAGATTTATTTTGCCCGTATAGCTCAATGTTTCACCTTTGTATTTATCTGTTTATATTTAGCAAAAACCATTATATGAAAACCATAAAATACTTAACAGTTATTCTGCTGCTTTTATCAGCAACTCAAATACAGGCCAAACCCGCCGATGTAAAAGCATCGGTAAATGCCGTATTCAAAAGCTACCTCGACATAAAAAATGCCCTTGCAGCCGATAATACCAAAGCTGCAAATGACGCGGCGAAAAGATTTACTACAGCTTTAAAAAATGTTGATGTGAATCAAATGAACGCAAAACAAAAAGAGATTTTGCAGAAATATGCCGAGAAACTCCGTTTCGATGGTGAACATATTAATGAATCAATAGAACTGGCACATCAGCGTGAGCATTTCGGAAGTTTATCGGCCAATCTGTATTCGATTTTGAAGGTATTTAAAGATAACGACGTGGCGCTTTATCAGCAGTATTGTCCAATGGCTAAAAGAACCTGGCTAAGCGAATCGTCGACAATCAAAAATCCATATTTGGGCAAAAAAATGCCTGATTGCGGCGTGACCAAAGAGACATTTAAAGCATCGAAGTAAGTAACATTCTGAAGTTATGAGCGAAGAAGAGAAGAACCATTGGGAAACAGTATACCAAACCAAAAATCCAGACGAGGTAAGCTGGACACAGGAAATACCTAAAACATCCCTCGATTTCATTCATAGCTTCAGGCTGAACAAAAAGTCCAGCATCATTGATATTGGTGGTGGAGATAGTAAGCTGGCAGATTTTCTGTTGGAAGAAGGATTTGAGGATATTACCGTATTAGATATTTCGGCAACTGCCTTACAAAAAGCCAAAAACCGCCTCGGAGAAAAAGCTAAAAAGGTTAAATGGATTATATCGGATATAACCGAGTTTGAGCCAAAGCAACATTATGATGTATGGCATGATAGGGCGACATTCCATTTTCTGACTACTCCTGAGCAGGTAAAAAGTTACCTGACCACAGCCAGAAAGGCAGTCAGCCATTACATGACCATCGGTACTTTCTCGGATAAAGGGCCAGAAAAATGCAGCGGACTTACAGTTAAGCAATACACTGAAGATCAACTGCAAAACCTGCTATCAGAAAATTTCGATAAGATACGTTGTGTGAATGAAGATCATGTCACTCCGTTTCAAACCAAACAGAACTTTCTTTTCTGCAGTTTTAAGAAGCATCTTAACTGATCGTTATTTCTCAAACCGAGAAAGGTCGCATTCCAGATTCTGCCTGTCCCAATTACCGGTATTAGCAGCGGCCTCATAAGTCGTTTGCAGAAATTGCATTAAGGTTTCTTCAGGATCATCCGAACGTTGAACAACTTCGTAAAGCAGCATAAACTCGCCCATTTCCTGGCTATAAAAGGCGTCGTTGGGTTTAACAGGTTGTTGCCCGAATTCAGCATGTGTAGGATAACAGTATGCA
>JBQCEA010000374.1:0-3085 GCA_051960695.1 Mucilaginibacter sp.
GGCTAATAAGGGCGTAGGATCATAATATTCTTTTTGAGTTGCGATCTTACCATCTTTATTAAACTGATCAAATAATACCATTTCTACTGCGGCGGTCTTATTGGTCTTTTTATTTTTCATGGTAATAAGCCATCTCGACTGTACGGTAACCGGCTCATCTGCAAATTTCACTGCTTGTATCTGGCTAATAGGAACCATCTTAATATCTGACCAGTTATCTATAACCTGCTGCCATCCTGCTTGAGCGTCTTTGACAGATTTACTCATGGTAACCAGGTGCCTTGCCATAGCCGAAGTATCATAACGTGTCATACCATAAATATGGGCCGTGTCCGCATAAAATTTGGCCATACCATCCGCATTTCCCTGCTCATAAAGAGCAGCAATCTTTTTCACAGTTTCGATATAAGGATGTTCGTTATAAACTATGCCGCTTTTTAATCCTTTTTGAGCGAATGCTGCATTTGAGAAAAGCAGGATTGCGAGTAATAGCTTTTTCATGATCGAATGGATTTGGTTCTGCTTAAATAAATATACTAATTATCTAAATATCAATAACTAAGCATTCTAAATAAATTCAAAACCACATTATTTATCATCTTGCCCACGCGTAAATTCAAATAGATGTTTAAACACAAAAATCCGCATTTATTGAATTAAATTCATTTTTTTATTATAAATTTTGAATTATATTCTAAACAAGTGTAGATTTACTAAATGATACCAGGAACAGAATTACTACTTGATAAAACCGATCTGAATATTTTACGATTGATGCAGGACAATGCCCGCATCAGTAACGCCGACCTGGCCCGCGAGCTGGGCATGGCACCTTCAGGGGTATTGGAGCGTGTGAAAAAGCTTGAGCAAAAAGGTGTGATAAAACAATATACCACCCGCATTGATCCGGCTGCCCTGCAACAAAAGCTACTGGCGTTTATTTCTATGAAAGCCACCGACGGCCCCGGACATAATGATACCGCCAGGCTGCTTGCCGAAATACCTGAAGTGCAGGAAGTGCATCACATTGCAGGCGAAGACTGCTACCTGGTAAAAGTGCGTACTTATGATTCGTCAACACTGATGAGCCTGATGCGTACCAGCTTCAGCAAAATACCCAATCTGCTGAGTACCCGCACCACTATCGTACTTGAAACGGTAAAAGAACAACAACAATTAGTTATACCCGAAAACTAACCTTGCTATGGCAAACTCCAACAACCAACCGGCTTCAAAACTAATGGTGATCATAGCATTCGCTATTGTTTACCTGGTTTGGGGCTCTACTTACTTTTTTATCGAAATTGCCATTAAAGGCATCCCTCCTATGCTGATGGGCGCGATACGCTTCTTTACCGCGGGCATGCTGGTATTGCTATGGTGCATCATCAAAGGAGAAAAGATATTTGTTAAGCAGAGCTTTATCAACTCGGCAATTGTAGGATTGCTTTTAATGGGCGGCGGTAATGGCGCTGTAATATGGTCGGAACAAACTTTGCCCAGCGCCATGGTTGCCATCCTGGTATCGGCAGCGCCAATATGGTTTGTAGTGCTCGACCGGCAAAACTGGGCCGTTAATTTCCGGAGCAAGTCGATCGTAACCGGTCTAATTATCGGCTTTGCGGGCATCATTTTACTTTTCGGAGAAGAAGTGATGGCGATATTTTCCGGTGGAAATATAGGCTCTAAACTCCCATCGATGTTATTATTGATCGCCGGCTCTATATCCTGGTCGAGTGGTTCATTATATGCAAAACACAATCCAAGCGAAGGTTCGGCAGCGGTAAATGTGGCCTGGCAAATGATTCTTGCCGGATTGCTATTTATTCCCATCAGCGCCATCACTCATGAATACGGCAGCTTACACGTTGCAGAAGTTTCGTCAAAAGCGTGGTTTGCCCTGATATACCTGATCATTTTCGGCTCTATCATTGCATTTAGCGCCTATGTATGGTTGTTAAAGGTACGGCCTGCCACGCAAGTAAGCACTTATGCATATGTTAATCCGGTAATTGCAGTTATATTAGGTACTGCCTTTGCCGATGAACATATCTCAACCATACAGATATCCGGCTTAGTGGTAATATTGGGCAGCGTATTATTGATCAACTTAAGTAAATACCGAAAAACCGTAATGGCCGGAAACATCAATAGCAATATGGATATATCCACTTCCGGCGATATGGAAACGGCCCGCACTACATTGAGCGAATGCACCGACTAAATCCCTTGATGAAATGTATTGAAGCTATAACTATCTGTTAAACAACGCAAGGCCGCGGTTCCTTATGTTGTCTCCGGCATCAGTTATCCGTCATATACTTCACTTTCAACAAGCTGGGTAAGTACACTTTTCAGGGCCGCATCACGCGCCCATTGTTGTTCGGCAGCACTCGCATCTTCTTTATACCATTTCAAAGGTTCGTTTATTTCGATGCGTGTTTTATAAACAAAGCCTTTTGTGGGATGTATTTTAGTCCCTTCATAACTGTTGAATCCTTCGGCACGTATCATTTTTGCAAAATTTTTAGCGCTGATGTCAAGTTGAAGGCATTCTTCCAGGCTGTTCTTAAAATCCTGCTTATCCTCCAGCCAAAGGGTCAATGTATCGCTGTTTAATTCGTAATCGGCAATAGTAATACGGCTGTAATCATAGTCGACAGAGATAACAAGCCACCACAGCTCGTCCTTGAGTTTTTGGTTTAGTTTTATCATATTTCTTATTTGTTAGTTCAGGTTTTGGGAAAGGCAGCTTCAATGGAATTTGGGCGTCCAGTTGGGAAAGTATTTCCGGATGTCATCAATGAATTGACGATGCTTATGGCAAGCCTCGAGATAGGCCTGGTAACGTAGTTGGATTTCTGTTTCAGATTTGTTTGGGGCAGACTCATCCTGCTGCCGTAAGGCGGAATAGGCTAAATACATTATATTTGATAAGGTTTAGGTTAATACTATTTACGGCCAGGGCCGTTTGTTCCGGATATTAAAGATATTCTAAGTAACAAATTACACGGTTTTATTCTTATTCTTTAAATTTATTTAATAATTTATTTTTTTATCTCTTTTTTATAAAAAATTATAGAAG
>JBQCEA010000375.1:0-3283 GCA_051960695.1 Mucilaginibacter sp.
AGATAGGCTTGGTGGTGTTGGGTATATTTTTAATATTAAAAGAATCGGAGCAAGGTTTTTCAGGTGATGAGCCGATGTTCCCGCTGCTCGCCTCTACCGAGGTATCGTTCCACAAAATGGTACTGCCGGGGCAAAAGGTAACTGTAATTTCAAAAAAACAATATTTTCGTTTCGGAAAGCTCAAATGCTATGTGGAGATGAGGGATACTGCGGATGAGTTAATTGCAAAAGGGGTGTTTTCGGGCATTGTTAAAAAGGTGGATATGAAAAATGGCTAAACGTGTTGTAGTCACCGGATTAGGGGTTGTATCCCCTAACGGAATTGGGATACCCGCTTTTTTAGATGCAATACAAAAAGGAAAGTCGGGGATAAAGTATGTGCCGTTATACGAGGAGCTCCACATGAGCTGCCAGGTAGCGGGCCAGCCTGATTTTGTTTGGGAAAGCTTAAAGAATTATATCTCCGAGGTGTCGTTCTATGGCTTAAAGGGAACCAATATCGGCTACGGTATAACCGCCGCCCTGGATGCCTGGAAACACGCTGGCCTCGTTTTTGATACAGATGAACCCAGATGGGAAACCGGCTGTGTTTTTGGTAACAGCAGTCCCGACACGCAGGCCATGAAGAATGTGATAACCCGTGTGGATAATAAAGAGGCTAAAAAGTTGGGGTCGCGCGTTATCGAGCAAACCATGAACAGCGGCGTTACGTCATATATATCAGGAAGGCTCGGACTGGCTAACAAGGTGGTAACCAACTCGTCAGCTTGTGCTACCGGCACCCAGGCCATTTTGATGGGGTACGAATATATTAAGCATGGCTATGCCAAACGCATGGTTGTAGGCAGCGGTGAGCATGTCGACCCATATGTTTTCGGTACGTTCGATTCGATGCGGGTGCTATCCCGCAAGTTTAATGATCGCCCGGAACAAGCTTCAAGACCGATGAGCGCAACAGCCGGTGGGTTTGTGCCGGGATCGGGAGCTGGGGCTTTAATACTGGAAGACCTGGAAACGGCTTTGGAACGCAATGCCACCATTTATGCCGAAGTGCTGGGCGGTTCGTCCAATTCGGGCGGACAACGCGGCGGCGGTTCCATGACGGCGGCTAATCCGGAAGGTGTGATCAGGTGTATACAGGAATCTATGAGGAATTCGGGTATACGTCCCGATCAAGTAGACCTGATCAGCGGCCACCTGACAGCAACTATTGCCGATAAGCATGAGATACAGAACTGGGAACATGCATTGGGAAGAAGTGGAAAAGATTTCCCATTGACCAATTCGTTGAAATCCATGATAGGCCATTGCCTCAGCGCGGCAGGCTCTATTGAGTCTGTAGCATGTGTGTTACAAATTATGCATCAATTTGTGCATCCAAATATTAACTTAGAGGACCCAAACCCGGAGATCATCAATATTGTTGATATAGAGAGGTTGCCGGTAAATATGATAAAAAAAGAAATTAACGTTGTGGCAAAGGCTAATTTCGGCTTTGGCGACGTTAATTCCTGTTTAATATTTTCAAAATTTAATAACTAATGACCAGAGAAGAAATTTTAAATGAGCTTAAAAAGGTTTTTGCCCCCTACACGTCCAACAAGGAAATGCTGGCGGGCATTAACGATCAAACTGACCTTATAAGAGATTTAAAGATCAATTCGGCCAATTTAGTTGATATTATTATTGACGCCGAAGCGAAATATAATATCGAGATCGATTACGATTCGGCTGATAAAATGATCAATGTGGGAAGTTGTATTGACGTGATATCTGATAAATTGAACCATAAGCAATGAGCAGCACGGGCAACGATATTGTAGCGTTAAAGGCTATCAATGTTGCCCGAACCAAACAATCCAACTTTTATTCAAAAATTATTACCCCTCGTGAAGAAGAATATTATGATCTTCATCTGAGGGGTTCTTTATCATTGGAGATATTCGTCTGGGTAGCCTGGTCAGCTAAAGAATCGGCATATAAATTTTTGAAAAGACACCAGCCGGAACTGATTTTTTCGCCGTCTAAAATTAATATTACCCATTTGGAGATAGGGAAGCAGCCTGATATTTCCGAAGAAAGGGAAGGACAAGGCTTTGAAAATTTTCCGGTTCGCAAAGGGAGAATGACTTCTGTCAATATAGAATTCTGCTTCAGATCGATTCTTACAGATGATTATATATTTACCGTGGTAAACCGCGGTGATGATTTCCAAAATATTTGTTGGGGAATAAAGAAGATCGCCTCAAACACACCGGACGACCAAAGCCGCGAAGTACGTAATTTCCTGCTTCAGCGGTTGAATAAATTATTCCCGGGAAATGATCTCCGGATAGAAAAAAGCGAAATTGGTTACCCGGTAATCATCAGTAATGGAACTGAATTACCGATACCCGTTTCTTTTGCGCATCATGATGATTATATTGGCTATTCATTTGTCCTTAATAATTGATACATGAAAAGCTCAACCAATAACCGCCGCGATTTCATAAAGACTACAGGACTCGGCCTGTTAACGCTGCCTAACCTGCTGCATTCTCCTGTCACTTCTCCTGCTGCCAAAAAGAAGATCGTTTGCTTTGGCGGTCACCCCGACGACCCGGAAAGCGGTTGCGGCGGTACTTTGGCCCGGCTTGCCAACAATGGCCATGAGGTAGTTATTATCTATCTTACCACCGGTGAAGCGGGTATTGAAGGCAAGAGCCATAGTGAAGCGGCTGCCATACGCAAGCAGGAAGCCATAAATGCTTGTGCTGTTCTAAAAGCCAGGCCTGTTTTTGTAGGCCAGATCGATGGCGATACCATCATGGACAATACCTGGCTTGCCAAAGTCCAGAAGCTGATAGCCGATGAAAAGCCCGACCTGGTATTTACCCATTGGCCTGTCGACTCGCATAAAGACCACCAGATAGCCAGTCTGCTGATGATACAAACATGGGTTCGGTCAGAACACCGGTTCCCATTGTATTTTTTCGAGGTTTGCGCCGGAGAACAAACCATGACTTTCCACCCAACTGACTATGTAGATATTACCGAAACACAGGAACAAAAACGTAAATCCGTTTATTGCCACGTAAGCCAGGACCCTCCCGGCATTTATGGCTGCGGTCATGCCTCTATGGAAGATTTCCGCGGTCGTGAGCTGGGCGTAAAAGCCGCTGAAGCATTTGCATACATGACTGGTAAAGGGCAGGGTTCGGTGATCAATGGTATCTGAAAATTGTGCCAGAATAAAATAGATGCTTTTAAAAATTGTCGATCCGCCTTAAACGGAGAATCAACT
>JBQCEA010000376.1:0-3119 GCA_051960695.1 Mucilaginibacter sp.
AAAGTATTTGCTAAAGGGCTGTTCTGCTGGCTGGCCGCAATATATGAAAAATCGAAGCCAAAAATATCATACTTGAAACCTGTTCCCAAGGTTACATAGTGCAAACCACCCCGGTTAGGATTTTGGTAATAATAGCCTGCACGCAAAGCGAACATCTTATTATACCAGTATTCAACTCCGGGTGAAAAACTGATCTCCTGCAGTTCGCCACTGAGACCAGTATCAGAAAATGAACTGAAAATACCTGCAGGCACCGATTGATCGCTACCATTGGTAGGCACCAGCAGCTTGTTCATATCGAGGGTAACCGTAAACTGGTTATAGTCGTCCATATTTACTGTATTTGCTACGCCGAGCTTCCAGTTGGTAGGCAAAAAGTACTTAGTACCGTTATCTGTGTAACTGATCTTAGTGCCGATGTTGGATATATTGCTGCCGATAGAAATTAAAGCATCATCGCCAAACTCCTCCACCTGGTGCTTATAAAAGAACGAGATATCGGCTGCTACAGCGTTACCTGCCTTAACCTGCTGGCCCGAAAAGGGAACATTAGATAAGCTTGAGTGAATATAACGCAAAGTTAGCCCCAGTGAAAACTCATCACCGAATTTACGGGCAAAGCTACCATCAACTGAAAACTCGTTAGGTATATAAGTACCCTCAGGTGTTTGCTGGTTATCACGCAGGTCTACAGAACCTAAATTAAAGTAGCGTAATGAAGCCCCTATGGTATTTCTGTCATCCAACTGATGGGCATAACTTACATAAGAAAGGCTTACATCAGGCACTAACGAGCGCAGCCATGGGCTGTACGATATGGAAAGATAATCCTGACCTCCTTCCAAAAAAGCCAGTTTGGATGGGTTCCAGAAATTGGCATTAACATCTGGCGAAGTAGCAACACCGGCCTCTCCCATAGCACCTGAGCGCGAGTCGGGTGTGATCAACAGAAAAGGCACTGCCGTTTGTATGGCCGACGAATTTGTGCCATTGGTATTAATGTTAGATTGGGAGTATGATATATAGGGGAATAAGACCGAAATACAAAAGAGAATACCTGCAAATTTTGAGTTGAAGAACTTCATTGGCGCAATTTAGCTTTATTTTTATTTAATATCTATGCCTCTTTAATTAACCGATTTGCGTGGTATATAAAACATAGAGGATCAACTATTTATTGAAATTACTTAAAAAGTGTAACTCAATGCCGGTTTTTACGTTTAAAGCCAAATAAAGGTTCATCACTTTGAAAATATAATGTACCAAGTTGGGTTTAATTATTAATTCAATTTTTTTAGATTTACACATTAATAAATAAGTAAAAATATGAAAATACTTTTTACGAGAACTGCCGTAGTGCTGATGGGCGTAGGCGCCTTATTAAGCAGCTGCAGTAAACGTCAGCAGTCGCAAAAAACCGGGATGACTTATAACGATAAATCCAATGGAGGTTATGAGCGATTCAGGCAGGTTCACCCATCTCCGGGCCCAGGTTTGGTTCCCATCGAGGGTGGTACATTCGTAATGGGAGGGAGTGCTGACCAGGATGTTACTTATGATTATAATAATGTGCGCCGCCGTGTAACGGTTCCGTCGTTTTATATGGACGAAACTGAGGTATCAAACCAGGATTGGCTTGATTACCTGCATTGGATAAAGATCACTTTCCCTAATGATCATGAACTTTATTATGATGCCTTGCCTGATACATTAGTATGGCGCAGGCCGCTTTCATATAACGAACCTTATGTAGAAAACTATCTGAGGCACCCTGCTTTCCAGGATTACCCGGTAGTTGGGGTAAGTTGGGACCAGGCACAGGATTATTGCACCTGGCGTACCGACCGTATGAACGAAAATATCCTGCGTGAAACCGGCAGACTGGCAAGCTGGAAAGATGCTTCAGGCGGTGGTGCAAAAGGCAAGAACGGACAAGCTGCCCAGCCCGCAACAAGAGATCCTTTCAATACAGATATATACCTGAATGGCCAGTACAGAGGCCAGGGCATCGACGGCAAAAAGATGCTTCCTGACCTGAGCCCGAATGCACAAAATGCAACCGGCGCTAATGGTAAAGCCGGAAAACCTATAAGGCCGGTACGTATTGAAGATGGTATTCTGAAACAAGGTTATCGCCTGCCGTCAGAAGCCGAATGGGAATATGCAGCACTTGGCCTGATCGGCAATACTGAATTTGAAAATATCGATAACGAAAAAATATATCCGTGGAACGGTCTGGGTGTGCGCTCAGCTAAAACCAAAACACGGGGTTTGATCCTGGCCAACTTTAAGCGCGGCGAAGGTGATAATATGGGTGTTGGCGGTTACCTGAATGATAAAGCCGATATAACCGCTCCTGTAAGATCATACCAGCCTAACGACTTCGGCTTATATAATATGGCAGGAAACGTAAACGAATGGGTACAGGATACTTATCGTCAGACATCATTTGAAGAGTTTGAAGACTTCAACCCATTCCGTGGTAACGAATACAAAAACAAACGTCTTGCTGATCCAACTAAGGGCCTGTATGCAAAAGATAAATATGGCAGACCGGTCTTAGATCCTGCTAAATCTGGTAAGAAGATGACTTATGCTGAGTTGTTAGCATCACAAGGTCAGCAAGCACCGCAGGGCCAAAATGGCACAGCAGCTAATGGAGCTAACGGTGCAAATGCAGTACCAACAAACCCGGCTAATGCAGCACCAAAGGACCCACTGGCAGGCAAACCATACAATCCTGATTTCAGGGGTGCACAAGACTCGGTAAATACTGCCCTGTACGGCACAACCACTTTGGTTAATGACCGCTCTAAGGTTTACAAAGGCGGTTCATGGAACGATATGGCTTTCTGGCTGAACCCTGCCACCCGCCGCTTTATGGACGAAGGCGAGTCAAGTGCAGAAGTTGGTTTCCGTTGCGCCATGACCATGGTTGGTGCTCCGGAGATACATCCGCAAGGAAAACCACATTACAGCGTTAAAAAACCAAAAGAGTTTAAAGCTAAATAATAGCCTCTTTTCATAAAATAAAAACGGCGCCTGGATAACAAAGCGCCGTTTTTATTTTTTTTGAAGGGTTAGAACAGGATCAACACCTGCCCTTTTTCTACTTTATC
>JBQCEA010000377.1:0-6955 GCA_051960695.1 Mucilaginibacter sp.
AATGTAGAATTTACTCACCTTACCTTATGGAAAATGGACATTCGGCGGATCAACTAAGCGCCCACGATTTCATGGCAGATAAGCAAGCCATATCATATTTTGCGAAACTGGACTATGCTCTGAAAAGCGGCGTTCACATCCAGCGCAGTTACCCTGGACAAGAAGCTTTATACCGCTTTCTTGAATCAAATTATGAGAGCCTTAAATTATATTATGCCGATTTCTTTGAGATGCTTCTTACTAAAGGAGGCGAAGACTGGAATACTTATTACTTTATAGATTTCAATGAGGGTTCGCGTGGCAATATTCCCAATAGCCCACAATACCGTCAATACCTTAAACCTGAATATATCTTGGTCGGTCTGTTGCTGTTTAAACTTTATAAATTAGATGCTAACATCGAGCTGAACAGGATTTCGCTCTTCATCAGCACGCTATATCAGGAATATGAGGAAATTATGGCTAAGCTGCAATTACTACTGGCAAAAGTTTCGGGCGACACCGGCTCTGACTTTAGCGATGATAAGTTAAAAGATGTCATTACTAAAGCGTTTGCAGAATTTGAATTGCTAGGATGGATCTACCGTGAGCCGGAGGATAAAGACTTTTTTATTTATCAGCCTTCGTTTGAACGCCTTCGGCAAATGTATTATCCACAAATTATCGGTATTGATGAAATATTAAAGCCACAGCCCAAATGAAGCAATATTATCCAAGAATATACGGCATTTCTACGCTTGGTATTCGCCAGCATTTCAACTGTGACTATCGTTTTCACGCGCTGCGAACGGACTTTAGCGGAGAAAGCGGTAGTGGTAAAAGTATGGTAGCGGATATGATCCAGCTTATTTTAGTGGGTTCTGCAGAGTTTAAATCAGGGACGGATGGCAATGAGATTCGCGATACGAAAGGCATGGTTTTGGAAAATAAAGGTAGCCGTTATGGACGCGGATATATATTACTTAACATAGAATCAGCTCCGCAGCAGTTCATCACATTAGGGGGTTATTTAGAAACGGCAAGTAACCAGTTGGTCAGCTTTATCATCCAGGAAGGATATGATTGGGATGAGCATTTGAAACCGATGGGTAGTCCCGTTTATTATAATGACCTGTTATGCGATGGCGATGTAGAGACCGTCGAGGAATTACAGAAAAAATTCGCCAAGGGATACCTGAAAGTATTACCCTTAAAGAAGTACCATCAGTTACTTTACAAAAATGAAATTCTATCTATCGACTTAGCGGCTAACAAACAAAATTTAAAGAGTTTTGCCACTATTTTGCGTGCCTTCTCTCGGGGAAAAGGTTTCAGTACAAGTTCAGCTGCCTTGAAAACCTTTCTGTTTGGCGAAGAAGATCAATTGGCACTAATGGAGAAATACCGGGAAGAGGTCAGGGGTATCAGTGCGGACTTTCAGCAACACCAACTTTATCAGGAGGAGATCAAACTGATCCACCAGAAGCAAAAGGCGATCGAAGATGTCGCCAGCCAATTTCAGATCTATGACAGGCTCAAAAAAGATCTGGTGACCGGTAACGCGTACTTTTGGTCGGGCGAATTCAAACGGTTGCAGTCTACGCGTACAAACTTAGTAGAAGCTTATATTAAGGCCACCGTTTCCGCTAACATGGTTAACAGCAGGCTCTGTAAACTGGAAAGAAATGATTTGCATCATCAGTTTACGGATCTTGGGAATAATAAAAGGCTGCTTATCGCCGCAGAACAGGGAAAAAAGGATGCAGCCACAAGCCTTGCTAATGCCAGGGAGCAATTAAAAATACCAGCACAGAGAAAGGCTTTGATCGATGAGATGGAAAACTGGCTGATAAAATATAACAACGATTTAACGCAGTTACGTCAGGGCTATGCTGCTTTACGGCAAAAGGCGCGTTCGCAGGAGACGCGAGATCACTTCATCGCTTATTTGACTAAACAGGGTATTCAGAAAGATTTTGAAGACTCAGTTTGGAAAAATGCACCTGATTCAGCTGCGAAACTAAGCCAGTCAGAATTAACGTCACTTCTGGAAGCGATCCATCAAAAAGAAATATTTACTGTTTTTGCTGATTTGGATAACGCAGCATCATTGGCAGCCTGGGCCATTAAAAAGCTGAGCTTTCCGCTATCGCTGGAGCAAGAAAGTTTATTGGTGCATTTCCAGCATTTACCCCAATTAGAGCCTGATAGCATCAAAGGTGAACGTTATTTACCCTTCCCGGAAAAATTACTACTCGCACCGGAAATACCCAAACGCTATAATCATGGTTTCTGGATAGCTTTAACCGGTGTGTATGAGTTTGTTGAAAATGTTAAATTGCGTTTTTTAGATGTCGCTGATCCAAGTAGTCTTGCGCAACAATTAAGCGCCGACAAGCAAAATGCACTGGCAGATTTGGTCAAACTAAACGGAGAATATAATAGGAAAAAGAGATTAAGTGATGCTTTAAATGCTTACCCCGGCTTATTTGAGGCGATTGCCGTTTATAGCGATACGTCGTTAACTATCGCTTTGACTGATACCCTTTCCCAAGTTACTGAAACAGATTTCGCCAGAAGGATCGCCTTGTATGAAGAGCGGGATACTATTATCGCAACATACGAAGAATTAGATGTAGCGCTGAGTGTCGTTTATCGGGTTTCTTCAACGGCCGAGACCCTGGTGGAAAAATATCAGGAAAACATCGATAGAATAGAGAAAGATGTTCATAAGCGCTACGGTTCCATCGAACTGGAAATGGCAATTACTAGTCGCGATAGTCAACTTACGCAATTGGAAAATGAGCTGGAAGCATTCCTTGAACTCCACGAAAAGCCACCGGTCTACCCTGCTAAACTGGAAACCGGGCTGTTCGGACTGGCTCCTACTTTGACCAGTCTTATTGATTTAAAAACAGATACCGCAACAGATGTCCGACAAGCGACAGCTAATCTTGATTTCCATACCGGTTTAACGAGCAAATGCAATGAAAAGTTAGAAGCAGCGCAACTTGAATACGTGCGTATGTTTGGTCAGCTATTTGAATACACTGGCGCTATCAATACGGCAACAAACAGTAATCCCGAGGAGGGCAGCAACAGTTTAAAAACGCGCTGCGAATCCGCTTTTACAAAATTCATTACGCTCTATGATGCTGCCGGAGAAACGGTAGAGGATCAAACGATATTGATGGGTCGCTCAGTTGGGGTTTTAGCAAATCAACTATTGCCGACGGTTTTTCCAACCAGCGAGGTAGATGAGCAGCTTATCGGTCAGCAAATAGCCCAGCGCTTGCATGAGCTAACTGATGACATGAAAAAGATTGGTTCCCGAAAACTCGAAATATTAAATCATGTATTTTCAGAAGTTCATCGGATTTATAATGGCTATCTGAGCAAAGTACACAACATCCATAATTATCTTAAAAGCAAAGAACATACGATTACCGGAGGTAACCATGCTTCTTTACTGCATACCAAATCGGTAGACTATCCTGATTCCTGGATGATCACTTTTCGTAAACGATTAAGTGAGCAATTAAACAATCAGGGTTTATTTGAAAAGTTATATCAGGAGATGGATATTAACCAACTCATGATCGACGTTTATCGAGAATGCGGTGGTAAATCAAAAGTCACCTATGAGGATCTCTTAAATCCAAAGTCTTATTTCGATTTGAAATTTGAGATCAAATTAGATAACGGGCAAAACAATGCAGGAAGCAACGGTCAGACCTACACGGCAAACGCCCTGCTTTGCCTTGCGCGCTTATCGCTTATTCAAGACGCCAATCGCAAGGGTCTCAAGTTCATGCCAATCGATGAGGCCGAGGGATTGGGTGGCAATTACGAAATGCTACAGGAACTGGCGCAAAAAGAGTATTTCCAGCTTATTACCATGTCGATAGAAACTGCCGGAGATATTAAAGATGGGCAGCAATACATATACATTATGCATGATAACCGCTCCGCCGACGAATCTAGCTATGTACCGCCGCTGGGTATTTTTAGTGATGGCCAATTAACAGATGATCTTACAAAGGTGTTAACAGAACAATAATGCTAAGGAAACTGAATTGGCCGGTGTTAAAAGCACTCCATGCCCTTTTTGCAACCGGCAAAACATCGGCCCGCATACAGGATGAAGATTTTATAAAATACCTGCAATACCAATTGCATCTGATTGCTCATAAGCATGGCAATACTTCTGTATTAGTCGCCGAAGATGGCTTCGAAGATTATTACCGCACGAATTACTTAACTAAATATCAGTACTATTTCGATTTCTTAGAAAAAGCAGGGATTAAAACAGATGCACGGAAAACTTTTACCGAAGATGATATTCAAACGTTAATGTTAATCTTCGAGAATAAGGCGGAACTTTCGGCTAACCTGGTAAACGTAGAGGATTTTTCAGCTAAAATATTTGACAAACAGGGTTCCAAATATCTAAAAAAGAAAGATAGTGTTCGAAATGCAGTCTTACAAATTCTGGGAGTCAGTGATTTCCCGCAAAGTAGTCGTGATTTGCAATGGCGTCTAGTGGTTGACAATACGCATCCTGAAGCGGTAATACTTTGTGAGAATCGTTCCTTTTTAAAACAGACCTGGCTGGCAACAGAATTGAAAGTTAAACTATGGCAAGTTGGCGGTAATAATATCAGGATCGTTGATGACATTGATCACCTTGACCTGCAGCGTCCGATTTATTACTCTTGTGATTGGGATTTTGACGGTTTGTCGATCTATTGCAGGATAAAAACCAAACTTGCTTCGCGCTGGGCTAAATTACGGTTATTGTTTCCTCCGCCACCACAGCAAAGGATGCCTGTGAATTCATTTGAACATTACAGTCTTTGGAACTTTGACAAAACACTTTCCGGTTTGCCTACAGCGGACTTTACCGTAAAAGAAATTGAACTAATAAAGAGTTTGATGGAAGCCAATGAATGGATCGAAGAAGAATCCAATGATTTAACTGCCATGTATCATTACACCCGCAGTATTCAGAATTTTTAAACGATATGTCTCAATTTCCAAATCCAAAATTCTATTCTAATATAAAATATATTGATAGTTAAAGCCATTTATTTATGATGCCAGGCGGCGTCGCCGCTTAACACCAGGCACTACTTCGCATCAATTATTTAAGCTTTTCATTTTGTCCCTAATTGAGTAATATAAGTAATTAAAATAATCGCAATGCTATTTCAAATTTTAGCACATTGTGAAATAAGTTATTCAGCAATACATATATGTATTTTGAAGTAAGACAATCATTCGACGTTTTGGATTAGTGACTTGCATTCATTTATTATGTTAATGTAGCTGTACATTAGTCAAAAGATAAAACACATAAACAATGCTATTATGTGCAAAAATATAACTAACTTTATTATATCATTTGAATTCAAACAGTCTCAAATTAAGGTGAGTATTTGGTGAGTCACTTTCGAATAGACTGATAAAATATTGATAATGAGAATATACGAGATTCAGTTCGAGTCCCGTCCATTCCGCAAAAGGCTTCGCAATTGCGAGGCCTTTTTTAGTTTATGCCTTATTACGTCTATCATTCAGAGGAAAAACGACAAAAGTATTATAAACGATTTTCTGAAAATCCATTAGAAATGAGCTGAACTATTGAGGGCCATCCTAAACTCACAAAAGAAGCCTTCCGAAAAATCGCTTAGTTTCACTAAAATTATTAAAAGAACAAACAATCATCATTGGTTTCTTGCACCAAAGCTTAACATTATTGAGTATTTTTGACTTCAGAGAAAACTATGAAGAAAATAGGGTTTTTATCGTTCGGGCACTGGTCTGATCATCCTTCTTACAGCACCAATTCGGCGGCAGATACCTTGCTCCAGTCAATTGATCTTGCAGTTGCTGCCGAGGAAATAGGCTTGGATGGCGCTTACTTCAGGGTGCATCATTTTGCGCGTCAGCTGGCCTCGCCTTTTCCTTTGCTTTCGGCTATTGGCACCAAAACAAGCAAAATAGAGATCGGGACGGGTGTGATCGATATGCGGTATGAAAACCCCTTGTATATGGTAGAAGACGCCGGCGCTGCCGATCTGATCTCGGGCGGTCGGTTACAATTAGGGATAAGCAGGGGTTCGCCGGAGCAGGTAATTGACGGATGGCGTTATTTCGGCTACGAACTTGGGGAGGGAGAAAGTGATGCTGATATGGGGCGCAGAAAAGCTTTGGAGTTTTTGGATAAATTGAAAGGTGCCGGATTTGCGCAGCCTAATCCGTACCCGATGTTTCCAAATCCGCCAGGATTGTTACGTCTGGAACCATATTCGGAGGGGCTACGAGAACGCATTTGGTGGGGGGCCGCATCTAACGCTACCGCCGAATGGGCCGCTGAGAACGGCATGTACCTGCAAAGTTCTACACTGAAATATGACGAAAGTGGCAAGCCTTTCCATATACAGCAGGCTGAACAGATCAGATTATACAAAGAAGCATGGAAAAAGGCAGGGCATACGCGGGAGCCACGAGTTTCTGTTAGCCGGTCTATTTTTGCATTGGTCAGCGACGAGGACAGGTATTACTTTGGACGGCAAACGAAGGGCGCTGATAGTTTCGGTTATATTGAGGCTGATAAGCGGGCGATCTTTGGAAAAAGTTATGCCGCTGAACCGGATCAGCTTATCAAAGAATTAGCCCAGGACGAAGCCATCCGGGAAGCAGACACATTGCTATTAACCATACCCAATACTTTAGGGGTTGATTATAACGTACATGTGCTGTCTGCTATTTTGCAGTACATTGCACCGGAACTCGGATGGCGATAATTTGGATACTGTAATCAATGACCTCATATACAATGTGAAAACTTTAGCCGAATTTAAAGAATCATTGAATTTACGACAACCTGTTAGCGGTCTGTCAGTACAATTAAAAAGCCTTTGGTATGATGGCAAAGGCGATTGGCATCAGGCGCATGCACAGGTTGATCATT
>JBQCEA010000378.1:0-7849 GCA_051960695.1 Mucilaginibacter sp.
ACAGCAAGCCGCTGCCAGGGCTACTGTGCGTTTTTACGTTCTCATCTGCATCATCGTGTTTTTAGTAATAATGGCTTTGGTTTTCTGGCGAAACAGCAAGCAGAACAGGAAAGCAAAAACCCAAATACAACATGCCATAGATGAACTGAAAGTAACCCAAAACCAGCTGGTGCAATCAGCTAAAATGGCATCCTTAGGCGAGCTGATGGCCGGGATAGCCCACGAGATACAGAACCCGTTGAATTTCGTTAATAATTTTTCGGATGTGAGTATTGAATTGCTTGACGAAATGCAAACTGAATTAAAAAATGGTGATAAAGAGGAAGCAATAGCCGTTTCTGAAGACATTAAACAAAACCTTGAAAAGATACGCAATCATGGCAAACGGGCTGATTTTATTGTAAAGGGTATGCTGGAGCATAGCCGCACCAGCACAGGCGAAAGACAGGCAACCAATATCAATATATTATCCGATGAGTTTTTGAAACTTTCTTATCATGGCCTGAGGGCAAAGGATAAAAACTTTAATGCCGACCTGGTAACGAATTTCGACACCTCAATACCCAGGATTCCTATTGTACAGCAGGACATTGGTCGTGTGCTGATCAACCTGTTTAGTAATGCTTTCTATGCAGTGAATCAAAAAGCAAAAATTGAGGGGGGGGATTACAAGCCAACCGTGGAAGTTAGCACCATGCAGCAAAATGGTTCTATACTGATCAAGGTTAAGGACAATGGTATAGGTATTCCCGAAAGCATCCGTGAAAAGATCATGCAGCCATTTTTTACAACCAAACCAACCGGTGAAGGAACCGGCTTAGGTTTATCGCTGAGTTACGACATTGTTGTAAAAGGGCATGGTGGAAAGATAGATGTTGAAAGCCGGGAAAACCAGGGATCAGAGTTTATAGTGAGCCTGCCGATGAATTGACAATATCAGCCTGATCATCATTTGCTATATTTCATCACTGCCTGAAATACCTCTTCCCTTATTGGACTAACGTTGTAATAAGCGCCATCGATAAGTCCCTTCTGTTCGCGGTTGATGAGCAGAATTACAGAGATCTTTCGTGATGGTATAACGGCTATACTGGTGCCTGTAAAACCGGTATGTCCGAAGCTTCCTTCGGGGCCGCCTTTAATAACCGGGTTCTGCGGGTCCATCATCCAGCCCAGGCCGTTTTTGAACTTGTCTTTAGTGAGAAAGGTTTGGATGGTCTGTTCCGAAATAAACTGCGTTGAGCCCACTTTGCCATGATTCATCAGCATATCCACCAGCTTTTGTATGTCTTCTACTGTCGAGAATAATCCGGCCGCACCGGCTACACCTTTTTCAGCATACCAGGCATTGCCGTCGTCAACTTCGCCGCGCAGCATATAATGGCGCCAGCCATTCCATTGGTCGTGTTTGATCTCTTTAAACTGAAACCCCATCGAAGGATCGTATACCATCCGGTGTTCATAAGGATTGCCCGGATCAGTAGCTGCAATTTCAAAGTGTTTACCCTTAGTGAGCGGATTGTACATCGTATGGCTCATCCCCAGCGGAATAAAGATATTCTTTTCTTCAAACTGATCAAGCGGCATACCAGATACCTTTTCAATGATCTCGCCTAAAACAGTAAAGCCAAGGTCGCTGTAATGCCTTCCGGCACCCACCGGGTAAGCCAGGGGCAATTCATCGATCAGCTTAAAAGTTTGTTCCTTGTTGGATGCCCGGTAATACATCGGGTACCAGTCGTACAAGCCGGCAGTATGCGTCAGTAAATTGCGAATAGTAATAGAGGCTTTATCCGGACTGCCGAAGGCGGGTACATATTTGCTCACCGGGTCATCTATGTGTATCAACCCGCGATCAACCAATAACATAATGGAAGTAGTAGTGCCTACCATCTTCGTGAGCGAGGCAATATCGAACATCGTCCCGGTGGTCATCTTATCCGGTTTGGCCAGCAGGTGATGATTGTAATCATATTTCTGTGCATAGCCATAAGCCTTTTTCATGAGCACTTCGTCGCCCTGTTTCACTTCAACCACCGCACCGGGGATTTTATCATTTTTTACCTGGCCGTTCAGTATACTATCAATAGTGTGGATAAGTGCTGCCTTATTATCTTGTGCAAAGGAATAATTCACGGTTAAAGACAAAGCAATGACAGCTAAGGCGGATGTTTTCAGAAAAGACATAACAGTTGGGAAAAGTGAAAGATAGCAAAATACCCTCATAAATTAGGCAGCAGGTAATAAAGCAAAAGCAGGCTGGTAATGATCACTCCAATGGTCAATACGAGCAGCAGGCGCGATTGCGGGTAAAAAGCTTCATTAAGTAGTTGTTTTTCAATACGGCGAAAACGCAGGTAGCCAATAAGTGCCGTTAATGCGCCAACTGCGACAAGGCACAACCCGATTATACCCGAAAAGCCTTTGGATGGTGTAACTGCATGTCCTGTTACAGCCAATGAAAGCTGCCTGACAAACAGCGAAAATTTCACCACCACAAAGCCAAAGCCCATCAGGGCAATGCTGGTACGTATCCAGGCTAAGAAAGTGCGCTCATTAGCGAGATGGTCACTGACATTCGCTTTTGGTTTACTCTCATTGCCGGTCATCACCTGCTGATTCTGGCGATGATCTATCCTGGTTATCCGTATTGCCCGGGCGATTTGAATTATCTTGAGCCGGATCACCTTCTTTTTTCAATTGATCGAGGCTGAGGTTGGTTGTGCCGCCTAATTGTTCTTCTTTTTCCTCCGAATCGCCTTGCGTACTTAAAGGCTGTTGGTCTTTAGGATCTGTTGAAGCCATAATAATTGTATTTATATAGTCAACAACATTCGGCAATAATGGGTTTGCAGCATTGCATTTTTATGCATAACAGGCGATCTTACCTGTCGCAAATACACCCTCCGAATGACGTTTACAACCCTTTACAAATTGCACACGGGATAGTAATTTTATTAACAGGAACGCAATAAAGCGTATCTGTCAACCCTTAAGAATGTGTCAATTAATATATCTGAAGAGAAAATACTGTCAGCCTTTATTATTTATCATCATCCTGTTTTTAACCGGGCAAAGTTTAGCTCAGAAGCCCGCAGATTGGCAGCTTGAAAAAATGCCGGTAAAGCTGGAAACTGACTTTGCATTGAGCGCCCTTCCGCCGTACCTGCGCGCAAATGCTACAGTTTATTTGCTTAATCCTGCCAATGGCTATTATGTAGCCCATAGGGGATCGAATGGTTTTATCTGCTTTGTTAGCCGGACTGAATGGGAGTGGGGCGAGTTCAGGAAAGATATTGCAACACCCATAAGCTTTGATGCTGAAGGCACCCGTGCAACTTTCCCCATCTACCAAAGTGTGGCTACTATGCGGGCATCAGGTAAATACACCGCCGCACAGATCAAAAGTATTATGACCGACCGCATCAAAAAGGGTATATATAAAGCGCCGTCGCGGTCTGGCGTATCATTTATGCTCGGCCCGGTTATGCGCAGCTATAACGGGCCAACATCCGCTTCTAAGGAGGTAATGACCATGAGCATGCCCCACTACATGTTTTATGCGCCCTATTTAACCAATGCCGATGTTGGTAACACACCTGATATTAAGCAGGATGGGCCATTTGTGGTCAATGCAGCTGCACCGATCCTTGGAGAAAAGAAGAGTCCGTTCGGATACATCATTGTACCTGCCGGAAAGACCGAAAGGGTCAAAATAATGAAGGACGACGACGACTTACTGAAACGGCTTATTGCGTATAAAGCCTATTTTAAGCCCGGCAGCATGTAGTATCAATTAAACGATTTCCTTGCCATAGTCGGTGTTGTTACCAACTCCCATTAATTAAATGATTGCCTGAATTCCAGCGGGGAAAGATGGGTTTTGGTTTTAAACAATTTGCTGAATGATTGCGGGTGCTCAAAACCCAGCTCATAAGCGATCTCGCTAACAGAAAGGGAAGTAGTGGATAGTTTTTCCTTTGCCCTTTCTATCAATTTCTCATGAATGTGCTGCTGCGTGCTTAGTCCGGTTAATACTTTCAATAAACCCGTGAGATAGTTAGGCGATACATTCAGGTTTTCGGCGATATAAGATACGCTCGGCAGGCCATTTTTTACGATCCCGTCACCATCAAAATAAGTATTCAGTAGTTCCTCAAGCCTGCCGAGCATCTGGTGATTGGCTATCTTCCGGGTAATGAACTGCCGGTTATAAAACCGTTCAGAATAGGTAAGCAGTAATTCTATCTGGGCGATGATAACATCCTGGCTGAATTGATCGATATTAGAACGGTACTCCTGTTGTATGTTTTGCAAAATACCGCTAATGATGGCCTCTTCTTTGTCCGACAGGAACAGCGCTTCATTTACGGCATAATCGAAAAACTCATATTGCTTGATCTTTTTAGCCAAAGGAGTGCCCCAGAAGAAATCCGGATGAATGAGCATCATCCACCCGGATTGTTTTAGCTCCTGATCGGCGTCTATCTCTATACTAAAGACCTGGCCAGGGGACATAAAGAACATAATGCCTTCGTCAAAATCATATTGCTGCTGGCCATACCGCATTTTGGCGCCGAAATTCCGTTTCAACGCTATAGAATAAAAATCGAACACAAGGCTTTTCGGTTTGCTGTGATCCGTATGCTGGATAGTGCCAACGTCAACCACGCTGATAAGCGGGTGTTCGGGTTTCGGCAGTTCCCTGAACTGATGGAACTCGCTGATCGTTTTTACTCGGAATGGTGCGGTGCCTGCCATAGTGCAATTTAGTTACTTTGATTATAAGCAATTGCAAAGTCCCTAGCAAAATCATTCAATTTAGTTTTTCCCAATACCGGTTTATGGCGGTTATAGTCTTCATACAATATTCCGTTGCGCCTGCTGGCATTCATTTCTACCAGGCCTTTGGCGATAGCGGGGTTCATACCCGAAGCTAACATGCCGTTCAGCATCTGCTCGTCAGATATCAGTATCCATTTCAGGTCTGGTTTGCCTATAGCTTCGCCTAATATGCCGGCTACTTCGTTGCAGGTCAGCTCGTCGCTGGTCACATAGCGTACCTTTCTTTCGCCGGGCTTTTGCGCTTCTATCTCTTCAATAATGGCATCGGCTATGTCAACTGGTGCAACCCATGGCTCCTTATCGTCCTCACCAAAATTGGATGCGATAATGCCCTGTGTTTTTATCGTAGTGATGTATGCAAACAAATTATAATAAAAACCAACCGGGCGCATAAAGGTAATAGCGACGTCAGCCGGTAGTGTATTGATTATTTGCTCCATTTTGTGGTGAAAAGCCAGTATGCCGTTGCCTTTATCTGTATGAGCGCCAATACTGCTGAGGTGGATCACGCATTTTACGCCTGATTGCTCTATAGCCTGCACATAATTATGACCCAGGTGACCAATATGCGCCATCAGGTCGAAATTTGGGTCGAAGAAATGGCCGGGTGCTTCCATGCAATAAACTACATCCGCGCCGGTAAAGGTTTTGGTGAGGAATGCAGCATCCTCCATATTGCCTATGGCCGGGATAGCGCTAATGGCTTCAATAGCCTTTTGTTTTTCTGCATCCCTGCTGATAACGGTTACTTCGTGCCCTTTCTTAACCAGTTGCTCAGCAAGCGGTTTGCTGATATGTCCTAATGAACCTGTTACTACAATTTTCATAATACTTGTCATTTATATCACAAAGTTCAATACCGGCTAAGAAAGAGATATAACCAAATCTAAGGTTGTTGTAGCCAAAACCGATCTTGGTCAAATGATATGATGTTTCAATGACGATGGAAAAGATAGAAGAAAATGATCTGTTGAATTTAATTCAGACCTTTAATGAGCCGCGAAAACCCCTGGCGGCGTAATAGGATTCGGCACCATTATGAAATACAAAGACCGTATCATAACGGCGGTCACAAAAGAGTGCCCCGCCGAGTTTTCGGATATTATCAGGTGTTTTGATCCAGCTTGATGTTTTTTCGTCAAACTTCCCAAGCAGCTGCAGTTCATGGTATTGTTCTTCAGTCAAAAGCTCAATGCCCATTTCGGCAGCCATATTGACTGCGCTGTCCCCCGGTTTAAATGTCTTCCTTGCGTTCAGCGCTTCATGATCATAACAAACATTCCGGCGGCCCTTTGGGCTATCTGCCGAACAATCGTAAAAAATATACTTATCGGTATCTTTTTTGCAGCCGACTATATCCGGTTCGCCGCCGGTCCTTTCCATCTGATTAAGTGACCACAGCTTTTCTGGCGAAGCTTCCAACTTCTTTTGTACATTAGCCCACTCTATATTTTTATGACGAGCCATGTTTTTCTCAAAACGGGCTTTAAGCGTGCTGAGGAGTTCGGCTTGTTGGTCGGGTAATAATATTTTGTCGATCGTTTTATTCATTATCGGATGATAACAAATTAGTTCATTTTTTGCTTCCTCCGCCAAGTTAAGCGTCCACGCTTAACTTAAAACGCGGTCAAGTGTCGATACTTGATCGGGCAAGTTTCTTTTATTAGGCGGAGTAAAGAACTTTAGACTTGCGACTTAAGACTTTAAACTTAACAATATCTAATCATCTATCCCCTTTCCCGCCAGAATTTGTGGGATATACTTTTCAACCCTTTCCGCCCGGGTTTTGGATTGTTTGGCCTGCGAAAAGTAAAACAAATATCCTCTTTGCCGGCCGGGAGTTAATCCTTCAAAGGCTTTTTTCAGTTCGGGGATATGATCTAATTTATATTGAAATTCTTCAGGAACTTTGAAATCGGATGTTTTTTTAAGCTCTACCTTCAGCCCGGCTTTTTCCACTTCAATGGCTTCATGAATATAGGTCTTAATGACCTGTGCCATTTCCGCTATCTCTGCCGCGTTAGTGAACCGCATCTGCCTTGCCGACTGCACATTCTCAGTTTGCTGTATCATAATGCTATTAGGGTCACTCAATAATGCCCCTTTAAAAAACAACAGCGCACAGTATTCTTTAAATCCGTGTATCAGTACAACGTTGCTTTTTTTGAGTGCATAGCAGGGGCAACCCCATTTCACTTCTTCATCAAGCCCGCAATCAAGACAGATGTCCCTCAGCCGCTCATACTCTTGCTGCCATTCGGTGGGTTTCTCAAAAAACCAATTTACTTTCGGATTTATATCGCCCTTTGTCATAATATCTCGCTATTACAAGTTAATGTAAATATACATTGTTGCGCTATTCTTTTATCCCTTATACCATTGCTGTGCGTTCCTGCTTTTCTATAGCCGGTTCATCTGCTAAAATGATCTTTCTGCTTGCAGGCCTGGCATACCACGAGATCATGGTCAACACCAATAACAGCAACGAAGGAATTATTGCGGTGATCTGATCCCCTGCTGCTAAATGTGAAAATATCGCTCCTGCCATCAAAAAGAAGAAGCCCGCATAAGCCCATTCCTTTACTACAGGAAATTTAGGCATAAGCACTGCCACAACTCCCAGGATCTTGCAAATGCCGAGCAATGTAAGCAGATAGACAGGATAGCCTAAATGATTGATCATTTCAACGCCGCCTTGTCCTTCTTTTGCTTTTAATAACTGCACAAACCCGGTTGATACCATTCCTAATGATAGCCAGATGGTGGCTACCCAGTAGGTGATCTTTTTTGCCTTTGTCATGATAAATTATTTTAGTTTGAACTTAATATCTATGTTGTTGCAATCAGGAACACTTCTCCGCTTGCCGGTAAAAGTCCATCGTTCCTGTTCTTAAAATAATATTGTTTCATATCCCTTGTGGATATGGTTTTAGCATCCTTAAAGCCGGCAGCTTTGGCCATAGCCAGTACCTCATCGGGTGCAAAAAAGCTAATGAATGGTGTG
>JBQCEA010000379.1:0-3655 GCA_051960695.1 Mucilaginibacter sp.
GGTCACGCTGTAAACGCGATACCGGCAGCTTGGACGCCAAATGTTCAAACAATGCATTGGCAATGCCTAAGTTACCTTCCGAATTTTCAAAATCGATAGGGTTCACTTTGTGCGGCATGGCTGATGATCCCACTTCTCCGGCTTTGATCTTTTGCTTGAAGTAGTTCATCGAAATATAGGTCCAGATATCCCGGTCAAGGTCGATCAGGATGGTATTAATACGTTTCAAAGCATCACAATGCGCGGCGAAATTATCATAGTGCTCGATCTGGGTAGTGTATTGCGAACGACTAAGTCCTAAAATATCATTTACAAAATGATTGCCGAACTTCCTCCAGTCAATATTCGGATAAGCAATATGATGCGCATTAAAATTACCCGTAGCTCCGCCAAATTTTGCAGAATAGGGAACTTGTTTAAGCAGATTTAGCTGATTCTCAAGGCGCTCAACAAATACCTGTATCTCTTTACCCAAACGTGTTGGCGATGCCGGCTGACCGTGGGTATGCGCCAGCATAGGTAAATGCTGCCATTCTTGTGCGTAGCTTTTTAGAATGCTTATTAGCTCGTTAATTGCAGGCAGATAGGTTTCATCAATAGCTAACTTAAAGCTGTATGGTATCGATGTATTATTAATGTCTTGTGAAGTCAAACCAAAATGAATGAACTCCTTATATTTTTCAAGTCCCAGTTTGTCGAACTCTTTCTTGATGAAATATTCAACAGCCTTAACATCGTGATTGGTTATTTTCTCTATTTCCTTGATGCTTTCGGCATCTCTCTCTGAAAAATTTTGGTAGATAGCCCGTAACTTTTCTGATACATTTTTGTCAAAATCATGAAGCTGCGGCAGGGGATGCTCACATAGCGCAATGAAATATTCTATTTCAACAAATATCCTGTATTTGATCAGAGCAAATTCTGAAAAATATCCGGCCAGCTTTGAGGTTGCATTACGGTAACGGCCGTCGATGGGAGATATAGCCGAAAGAGGTGTTAATGTCATCAGTTTGGAATTTTCGGCAAAGGTAGCAAATAGGTGCGGCATTAAGTAATTGAGCAGTTCTTTGAAAAGGAAATGTCACCCGAGTATAATTTGTTTAGGAAACTTTGAAATCAAAAAATGTTTCCTTAGTTTTGACCCGTTAAGTCAATGAGTCAAATAGAACGAATAATATTAGGTGGCGAAGAGCTTTTTTTAAAAGCCGGAATAAAGAGCGTGACCATGGATGATATAGCCAAACACTTGGGTATGTCAAAGAAAACCATTTACCAGTTTTTCAAGGATAAAAACGAATTGGTAATAGCATTGGTGAAGAAGAAATTACAGGATGACGAGGATCAGATGTGCGACATCATTAAAAGATCGAATAATGTTATCGAAGAAATGATCAATATGATGAAATGCTCGGAAGAAATATTCTCGCGGATCAATCCGATAGTTATCCATGATCTGCAAAAATATCATCCGGACGCCTGGAAACAGTTCCAAAACTTCAAATCAGGGGTGATAGTACACACACTTGAGGAACTTTTAACGAAAGGCATACAACAAGGTTATATACGGCCGGATATCGACGTAAAGATAATTGCCAGGATGCGGGTGATGCAGGTAGAAATGGGATTTAATACATCTATTTATCCAACGGCAGAATTTAATGTTTGGAAAGTGCAGCAGCAATTACATGAACATTTCAATTATGGTATCTGCACATTGGAAGGCTATAAATTGCTCAGTCAGAATATAAATATACATGAACACACTAATTAATTAACACTATTGACATAGGGCTGTCACACTGAATTAAAAATTTTGTGAAACAAGAACAAATGAAAATATCTAACAACTCACAATACTATATGAAGAATATATTTTTAATAGCACTGTTACTGATATGCACAGCATTTATGGGCTATGCACAGCAAGCAACGCAACCGGCGGCAGTGCACAATTTTTCGCTGCAGGATTGTATTAATTATGCCTATGAACATCAGGATACGGTTAAAAATGCTGCATTAGATGTAAAAAGTGCTGAATATAAAGTAAAGGAAACCACAGGTATCGGTTTGCCTCAAGTAAGCGGTGTAGCCAGCTTTCAGGATTACCTGAAAACTCCATCTATTCTATTCCCGAGCTTTACCGATGGTTTATATCAGATTCTCCATTCCGAAGGTGTGAGAGATAGCACAGGTAAAATCATACAAGCTAAAACAAGCGGTCCTCAAAAATTTAGTATTTATCAGCCTTTTAACGCCAATGTCGGCTTATCGGTTAGTCAATTACTTTTTGATGGTAGTTACTTGGTAGGTTTAAAGGCTTCCAAAACCTATAAAGAACTTTCGCAGCGTTCATACACCCGTTCAAGGATAGATGCCAGGGTAAATGTAACCAAAGCTTATTACCAGGTATTAGTAAGTAACGAGCAAATAAAGCTGCTGAATGCTGACCTGGCACAATTAAAACAGCAAGTTGACCAAACCGTTGCTGAAAACAAACAAGGTTTTGTTGAAAAGATTGATGTACAGCGCATACAGGTTCAGTATAACAATCTGCAAACATCAAAAGAAAATACAGTACGATTACTGGTATTAAACTATGAAATGTTAAAATTTCAGATGGGAATGCCGGTAAATGAAGAACTGGTGCTCACTGATAAACTGGAAGATGTACACTTTGACGCCAATGTAGCTGATAATGGCGACACTACATTTTATCATAACAGAATAGAATACAATCTTGGTGAAACCAATCTGAAGCTGAACGAGCTGACAGTGCAGAATCAGAAAGCCAAATTTATGCCTTCACTTTCACTGGTTGGCAGCAGCGCGATCGGCTTTCAGAGTGCTACCTTTGGATCACTGTTTAATAACACCTACCCATCAACTTATATAGGTGTAAATCTTAGTGTTCCGATATTCAGCGGCGGCCAACGGATCAATCAGTTGCGTGAAGCGAAAATAGAAGTTGAAAAATCGCGTAACGACCTTGATGCAGCAAAGAATGGCATATTGTTGCAGGCACATGCGGCGGGGATAACTTATTTCAACAGCCTTAAATCACTTGATAATCAAAAACAAAATCAGCAACTGGCACAAGAGGTTTTAAGAGTTTCCAAGATCAAATATCAGCAGGGTGTTGGCTCCAGCATTGAAGTAACGCAGGCACAAACCGATCTTGAAAGCGCAGATAATCAATACATACAAGCATTATATAACGCACTGATAAGCAAAGTAGACCTGGACAAAGCATACGGCAGAATACAATAACAATCACATGAGAACAATGACAATAAATATGAAAAAACTATTATACATTCCGGCAATACTGTTACTTGCTGCTTGCGGCAATAATAAACCCAAGGACAAGAAAGCCGAACTGGCTGATCTCAAAAAACAGCAGGCTGAAATAAGCTCTAAAATAACCAAGTTACAAGCTGAATTGGGTACACAGGACTCTACAAAGTCAACTAATGTGGCTGTGGTTGATGTAAAAACCTCATCGTTTACTAACTACATAGATGTACAGGGCAGCATAGATGCCAAAGACAATGTGCAAGCTTATCCGCAGGCACAGGGTGTTATAACCGCCATTTATGTAAAAGTGGGCGACCATGTACACAAAGGTCAAACGATGGCACAATTGGATAACAGTGTT
>JBQCEA010000380.1:0-3427 GCA_051960695.1 Mucilaginibacter sp.
TATAAAAGTAAAAAATAATAAAAAACCCTAGAATATACATATTTACGATGTTTAATAACATCGATTTCAGTATCAAAACCATTTAAATTTTTCAGGTATTTTATGATTTTCAGGTTTATTTTTCTAACTGCATTTAATTAATCAGGAATGATCTAAACCTTATTAAATATAATATTTATTTTCAGAATATTAGTTTAGTTAAAAGGGCAGTTTAAATTTTCGGTGGTTTTGTGCATATTTGCACCGCAAAACGGTCCCGTAGCTCAGCTGGATAGAGCAACTGCCTTCTAAGCAGTAGGTCTTTGGTTCGAATCCAAACGGGATCACATAGGTAATGAGGAGTAGGATGTGTTTCCGACTCCTTTTTTTGAACTTACTTATTGATTTACTCCATCGGTGGTTTAGCAAAGAAGTAACTTATTGTTACATATAATTTTCCTTCGGACATTAATCGAGTTGTTGCATAATTGCTCGTCGATAATAAATAGATTAAGAAATTTATAAATAGTAATTATTGCATAATTAAAAAATCAATTTTTGCTTGTTATTCCATATTTCAGGGATCAGACTTTCTGCAGTCGCTCTCAGTTGAAGTTTTACGCTGGCCTGTTTAAATGCTTTTTCATAATTTAATTCACTATCGTTAAAAAGGCATCGGTAAAAAGCTTCGGAGAACATTACTGCTGCATCGTCGCCTATGGGGCAGTTCATACCGATTACGTACTTGCTGTATTTGGAAATTATTGAGGCCTGCTCAACTGAATAACATGCATTTAGAAATACACAATTTGTTCCGTCGTCAAAACTGTCGAAGTAACCTTCAAGAATTGTTGAGGGTATCAAGTCTGCATTATTATTCCGGTCACTTAATATTATCCCTTTTCGGCCTGCATGCCCTGAAAAATGGATGATTGTAGGCTTTGATATATTGATGGCATCGACTACAGATTCGATCGTGGCCGCCAATACCGGGTCTTTAAAAAAAAAGTTATCTCTATTGATCGAGGCTGCTAATACATTCTTAATAGCGGCATATTCGAACATGACCTGGAGGTTATCCAGATCTTTAGGTGAAGCAGCAATAAATAACATCGTTTGTTCGGCGTTTGATGTATCTGCGTTGTTATTGCCTTTTACAATCGTTATAAAAACTTTTTTTAGCTCTGCCTCCTTTAACTCATCTATAAAAAAGAACAATGAACGTCGCAAAGCAGCCAACTCAGACCGATAATCAGTTGCGGTTAATTCGCCGGAATTTCTTTCCATCTCCAATTCCTTCGCACGGGATTTCAGACCAATCAAATGTTTATTTGATGGTATGGCAGAATAAACCGCCAAAATGCTTTCGGGGACAGATATGTCTGTTAATTTGCCAAGTAGTTCGGTTTTTATTTCCATTTGAGCACACTGTCATTAAAATCCGAAATTCTTTTTTTCATTGTCAGTTAGCGATGGCCAGAATACCATATGTTTATTTCGATCGATATAGTTGATTATAGATTCAGGTTGAAGCGTTTTTACCGATTTTATTATAGGATCGCGGAAGTCCACAAAAACAACGTATCCGGATTGAATATATGCAATAAAAGAAGGCTGCTTTTGAATTTCTCCATTATTTTTAGTCGGTTGTTTAAACCTGGAAAGCTTGTTGAGGGATGTGTCAAGTATGGTTAAATACGGCCCATTGTTTATAAAAATTGTGTCTCCGTGTTCATCAAACGAAACATCCACAATGGGATCATCTAAATTTATAGATTTCGTAGGTTTCCCATGAATGAATTTTATTAATGACTTTCCTAAATAAGGATAACTCAAAGTAATATGTTTAAAAGTTTTTATAGTGTTTTTACCAATACCCAAAGACATGATTTCAGTTTGAAGTGGAATACCTTGTTTTAAGGATCTGTATAACGTTACTTTTGTGACATCGCCTTCAGGATTTATTCTGGCCAAAGAGACAGGCACTGGTAGGAGTCGATGCTTATTGCTCGGCCCCCCAACTTTCTTAGTTGAGGTAATAGGATGTATCTGAATGAAAACATTTTCACTGTTAATAGAATCTATAGTAGCAGAGGAATTCTGTAATTTAATATTATCTGTAAAGTTCAATTTAGCTTTGTTATTATCTATGATTATAGAATCACTTTTTAACACCACCAACTCTGAATTACGGCCGAAAGAAGCGTCTAATATGTTTGTAAACTTTTCGTGTAAAAAATTTCCCTTTTCATCATATAGATAAGCTGAAATGGGAGAATCTGGTTGATTAATGCCAGCACGGGTTTTATAAAGTACCAACAATCTGTTTCGACCGTTATTTCGAATTAAAAATGGGTACAAACCTTTAACGAATATCCTTTTCCCTAAAAAGTCATACGAGTTGAAAAAACCGATCAATATCGTGTTTGCGTGAGATACAGCCTCCGTATCTGCTGATTTGATTGATTTATAAAGCCCAGATAACAATCTTAACTTTTTAACGGACACAATGGTATCGGCATTAACAGCTGATGCGGGTGGATTAAAAGCAGCAACATTGCTAAACAATTTTACTATAGCAATATCAGTAGTATGTTGCTTTCTTATTTTTATATCGAAATAGATAAAAGCCACGAGGATCAAACACAGTTGAGCGATTATAACATTGACCATTACTTTTCGTCTTTGTACTCTATCATGATTTTGTTTTTTAATTATCGCATCGCGAAATGCCTCGTTTATAATAAAAAAGTTATCTCTTTTATTGTTGGTCTTTATTTCTTCGAGAATATTCCAACTTTTAAATAATTTAATGGATTCTGTAAGGCTATCAGAAGTCGTAAGTATCTCAACAGATGCAATTGGCTCATTAATGGATGCTGTAATTGCTTTTTGTAATTCTTTGTTTCTGTCGGGTTGTAATTGGGCGAACCCTTTCTCATGAGCAATATCCCTAAGTTTAAATGCTTTTAGATTGCCTTCTTTATCAAGGAGTTTGGGAAGTAAAATTTTTCTAAATTCGGTTTTAGAGACAAGATCCAGTGATTTGATTTTTTTTAGATAATAATCATATAACTGCGATTCAAGCTCGCCTAATGCTTTTGACCTAGCCGCTCTCAGAATGGGTTTTACTAAACTGTCGTGGCTTATCTCAAAACTTTCGCCGGATACTGTATTAATTTCTTTGCGGATTAATTTACTTTCAATTAGCCGAGTCAGGATATCGTCATTAATCCCCAAGGGGTAAATCGACGCTTTATCCAAACATATACGGCCGTTGGTTTTGATATCGATCAGCTTCTTTTCAATCAAATAACGAACAAATAATTTTTGTACACCATCTGTATTTTTGATATCAATGTTCTTAATAATATCTTCGTAGTATTCCTGAATAATCTCATTTATTTTTTTATTTAGATTATTTTTTGTAATAATGATTTTCCCATCC
>JBQCEA010000381.1:0-2758 GCA_051960695.1 Mucilaginibacter sp.
AAACATACAAGATTTGACCATACCACCTTCTAACAAGTTAGAAAAACTAAAGGGTGATTTAAAAGAATATTATAGCATAAGAATAAATAATCAATGGCGGATTATTTTTAAATGGTCAGAGGGAAATGCAAGCGAGGTGGAAATAATAGATTATCACTGATATGGAAAAGCTACCGAACATACATCCCGGCGAAGTTTTACAGGAAGAGTTCCTGGTACCGCTCAATATAAGCTCTTATCGTTTGGCCAAAGACACCAGGATACCACAAACACGTATTTCCGAAATTATTAAAGGTAACCGCAGGATCACAGCAGATACGGCATTGCGCTTAAGTCAGTTCTTTGGCAATTCAGCGAAATTCTGGCTTGGATTACAAGATGATTTTGATATAGAAAATGAATTGTCTGAAAAGCAAACCGAATTTGAAGGTATTAAACGGTTTGTGGCTGCATAATTTTACTACTTCCCCATAACTCCAATCCTAAATAGCCCATCGGCACCAACATCAGCATATCATCAATATGAGCTATCATTTCAACTTGGGTAATGCGCGATACCGGAAACAGCACAGCACTTAATACTATCATAATACCCACCCAGCCGGGGACTTTTTTAGTCGCGGCTAATACAACGCCCAGTACCAGCAGACTTAAGGGGAACGCCGGTCCGCCGATCCAGAAAACGATATTATCAAAAACCGGATGCTGTGCAAATATATCAAGCATCTGTTTGTGCGGAATGTGCAGCAACAGTGTTATAATATCCCGCAAGGCGAAACTAACACCGCCGCATAAGCATCCATAAACGGCCACAAGTATGCCCCATGAAGCGTAGCGGGGTGCCCAGTCTTTCACGAGATCAAACATTGCCGCAAAAGCAAATACCCAGAATACGCTGCCGATAATAAGTAGCGTTCCGGCAGTAACAGAATACTGAACATATTGCCCGTCATTTTGCCAGAAAAAGCTGGATAGTGCAAAACATGCAGGGGCAAGGATCAGTGATGCCGCGTAAAGTTTGGTGGCCATATCTTACGTTTCGGGGGTATGACCACTAACAGACAAATCAGGTTACAGCTTAATGCTTCGAACTCACATACCTAAACTCATCAACGCCCTTTTTTACTTGTCCTTTTACATTATGCATGTCAAGCCCTTTGACATCGTCAAAGATAAAGGCCGGGCGAGCATCCTCATTCAAATAGCTAACTTCGATATCCCTTAACTTAATACCATCGACATGCCGGATATAAAAGCCATAAGAAGGCATGGTGCCGAACATATTTGGTTCGGGATAATTCTTTTCTAACTCGGGAACGGTTTTAGACGCCTGCTCCGCAGTGCCGCCGCCCTGGTAATAAATACGGATATTGTTCAGGTCGATGTCTTGCAGGTAATGACCTGGAATACCTGAAATAATGCAACCGAATTTCGGATTGGCATCATATACCCTGACATTATTGATCGATACCCTGCGCAATTCGCCTACAGGTGTTTCCTGCGGAGCGCGCATGCGCGCTCCCAGCCGCATAAATATTGGAGCCGACACAATGTTACGCATAGTAATATTACTCACGGTAACATCTTGTAATAAAGCGCCGTCTTCAGTTTCCAAGGCCAGGCCCTGGCAATGATCAAATGTGCAATTGCTGATAGCGATATTGATAAATCCCCCGTTCGATTCAGTGCCGAACTTAATGCGGCCAGTGCGATAGGCATTACTATCAGTTGTGGTATAAGTTCCGGCGAGGAATGACCCCTCATCAAAACCGCTCACCTCGCAATTGGTAATGGTCACATTTTCAGTAGCTCGTGCAAAACCGAGCGCAAAGCTGCTTTTCAGGCAAATGCCATCATCATATGGTGAATTCACACTGCAATTGGATATATGCACATTACGGCAGCAATCTATATCCATACCATCGCGGTTAGTGTCCATCTTTACATTATCGATGGTCAGGTTGTCTACACCGGTCGCCAATATGGCAAACCAGCCGGCATGTTTAAAGGTCACATCTTTAATGATCACATTACGGCATTTGTACAGCACCAGGCTTTTGTTGGCTACAGGGCTGTCCTTTTTATGATCGCGCAGCAACCCTTTTCCCCATATCATGCCCGGACCGAGGATGGAAACGTCATGCAGATTTTCGCCCCAGAACAAAGCATCATGAAAATGGCTGTGGCCGTAATCCTGATAGGTCATGTTCGCGGTTTGCTCGGCCGGGTCATATTCTGTTGCCGGATCTTGGTCAGTAGCAATGATTATCGCACCTTGTTCAAGGTACAGGCTGATATTGCTTTTAAGATGAATGGAACCCGACAAATAATTCCCCGCAGGGAAATAAATCTGTCCGCCGCCGTTAGCTGCCGCTGAATCGATAGCACGGTTGATGGCTTTGGTGTCTGACGTTTGTCCGTTGCCCGCAGCGCCGGATAGCTTTACATTGTAAATGCGATTCTGAGCATGTAAGGAAGTGGTAATTGCGATAAAAAATATTGCAATGGTAAATGTTGATCTTCTCATATCGGCTTATAGGATAAAAATAGCGAACGGAGAAGATAAATCAGAACCCTTATGCGAAGTTTTTGATCAGATCGGTTAGCGTATCGATATTGAAGGGCTTTTCCAGGAAAGCATCGGCACCGCACTTTGCTGCAATATCTTTCAGATTAGGCATAGCCGAAAGCAATACCACCGGAATATTACGGGTTGCTTCATCCGATTTAAGCCCCTTGATGAGGTTGCTGCCACGTA